>NZ_LZIZ01000212.1:0-116623 GCF_001666915.1 Mycobacterium sp. E3339
GTATCGAACAGTTCGGCTATCTGTGGGACACGCCGGTGACGAACTGGCGGCGCGTCGTCGACATCAACATCAGCGGAGTCTTCTACGGCGTGCGCGCGTTTCTGCCGAAGATGATGGCCGTCGACGAGCAGGCGTGGGTGTGGAACGTTGCGTCGGTCGGCGCCGTAGTGACGATGCCGTTGCAGACGCCCTACCTCGTGAGCAAGCACGCCGTGCTGGCCATGACCGAATGCCTTTGCACCGAGGTGCAATTGGCGGGACACCACCACCACATCCATGTGCAGGCGGTGCTGCCCGGGCCGGTGGTGTCCAACATCTTCGAATCCGCTGATGTTGATGTCGACGACGCGCCGCCAGTTCGTCACCGGCGTGTCCCACAGATAGCCGAACTGTTCGATACCGGCGTTGTTCACCAGCAGCCGTACCGCGCCGAAATCCCGATAGACCCGGTCCGCGAGGTCCTGCATCGCCTCGGGATCACGCACGTCGCAGGCGATGTCGTCGGCCGTCCCTCCGGCCGCGCACAGTTCGTCGCGCAGCGCGGCGATGCCGTCGGCGTCGATGTCGGCGAGCACCGTGGTCATGCCCAGCCGGTGGGCGTGCCGCGCCAAACCGGCACCGATCCCGGATCCGGCGCCGGTGATGACGGCGACGCCGCCGGCGAAGATGCCGCGGGCGCTCATCAGGGGGTGGTGCTGTCGGCGTGCAGGTCCGCCAGCAGGACCGAGTTGGTCGCATCGAGAACGACGTCCATCTCGCTGAATTGCAGCCCGTCGTCGCCGCGCCGGACGGCGACGTCGACAACCCCGCTGGAAACCGCGAACGGCACGTAATTGGCGATCTGGTTGACGAGGATGTAGAACCGCGCGCGGGTGACGTCACCGTCGGTGCCGGTGCGGTGGATGTTGGTGGCGTGGTGGCGCAGCGGGTACGGGCTCTGCATGCGGTGCTGGGACAACCACTGGATCACCGCGTCTCGGCCGTTGAGCTCGGGCGACATCAGGTCCTCGAAAGGACTTGCGCCCGAGTCACTTCTGGTCACATAGCGCACGTCATGGGCGTATCGGAGTGCCAGCTCGTCGTAGTGGGCCTCGTCGTAGTGGTACCAGAACTCGCCGACGAACTCCTGCAGTTCCGACAGCGCGATGTCGTGGTTCATGGCATCGAATGAAACTCCACTGTGGGCGCGACGGCACGGTGACCGCCCGATGAGTGGAACACATCCGCCTCACTCCGTGATGAGGCTCCACAAACCCCCGGCGCTCACGCGCATGGCGGCGTCGGTGACGACGTCGTCCCAGTAGCGCATCGAACCGAACTCCGACCGCCACGCCAGCGCGGCCGTGGTGAATTCGTGCAGGCGGTGCTCGCGGGTGGTGCCGATGGCGCCGTGCACTTGGTGGGCGTTCCTCACCACCACGGAGGTCGCGTGGCCCGCACACGAACGCGCGGCGGCCACCAGGAATTCCAGCGTCGGGCTCGACCACTCGCCCCCGACGCCGGCCGCCAACGCCGCCTCGGTCGCGGCCCGGGCGAGCGCGGCCTCGGCGGCGACGTCGGAAACCAGGTGCTGAACCGCTTGGAACTTCGCCAGTGGGCGCCCGAACTGCGTTCGCGAGGTCACGTGCTCGATGCAGAGTCCCAGTGCTTCGTCCAGGGCGGCGCACACCTGGATCGCCCGCACCAACCCCGACCTCAGCCGCAGCTGGCTGACCAGGGTCAGGCCGATGGGCGTTCCCTGCAGGCCGGAGAGCTCGGCGGCCACGGTGTCACGTGGTTCACCGATCGAATTGGCGCCGGGGGTGATGGTGAGCATCTCGGCCGCGGCGTCGGCGACGCGGTACTGCCCGTCGGCGCGCCATACGACCACCACGCGTTCGGCCGTGCTCGCCCATGGCACGTGCGTCGCGACGCCGCGCGTGTCGACCACGCAGACTGTGCGCGCCGCGCCGTCGGCGCCCAATCCGCTGGCGTCCAGGAGCCAGCACGCCAGCAAGTCGTGCTCCGCCAGCGGAATTCGAATACCGTTGCGCACCGCCGCGTTCAGCAGTTCGGCCGCCTCGTACCACCCGGCCCCGCTGCCGCCGTGCTCGACCGCACCGGTGAGGCGCAGCAGACCAAGCTCAGCGAGCTGCCGCCACAGACCGGAGCCCCGCTCGACGATCGTTTCGCTCCCGAGCTTTTCGCGGTGAGCGCCGAAGACGGCGCCCATCATGTCGGCCAGGGCTTCGTCGACGGAAGGCCCGGCGCTCACCGCAGCCCCAATGCGCGGGCGATTACCCCGCGAAGCACCTCGTTGGTGCCACCGCGCAGGGTGAATCCCGGCCGTTGATCCACGCCGGCACGCACCAACGCGGCGAAGATCCGGTCGGGGGAGTCCTGCAGGTCGGCGAACTCCGCGATCTCGCCCTCGGTGGTCGTGCCGAGCACCTTGACCAGGGCGGCGGGGATATCGGCCGGCTCGCGCCGTTCCAACGCGCCGGCAACCGCGGTGGACATGTGATGCAGACCGGCGACTCGCGCGACGAGCCTCCCCAGCTCCGCGTTGCGGGGAATGGCGTTCGCGGCCATCCGGTCGGCGCAGGCCGCGAGCAGGACGAACGTCGACAGGTACCGCTCGGGTCCGCTGCGCTCGAAGCTCAGCTCGGAAGTCACCTGCCGCCAGCCGTCACCGATTGCGCCGAACACCATCTCGTCGGGGACGAACGCCTCATCGAGTATCACCTCGTTGAAGTGGTGGGCGCCGTTCATCGACACGATCGGGCGCACGTCGACGCCGGGCCCCCGCAGGTCGACGATGAATTGGCTCAGTCCGGCGTGCCGGTGCTCTGGATCCAGTGGCGCCGTGCGGGCGAGCACGATGAACGCGTGCGCGAGGTGCGCCCCGGACGTCCACACCTTGGTGCCGGTCAGCGACCACCCGCCGTCGACGCGCAGCGCCCTGGTGCGCACGCTGGCCAGGTCGGAGCCGGACTCCGGCTCGCTCATGCCGATGGCGAAGAAGCACTCGCCGCGCACGATCCGCGGCAGGAAGGCCAGCTTCTGTGACTCCGTGCCGTATTTCAGCAATGACGGCACGATCTGCCGGTCGGCGATCCAGTGCGCGGCGACGGGGGCGCCGGCGGCGAGCAGCTCCTCGGTGACGGCGAACCGCTCCAGAAACGAGCTCCCGTGGCCGCCGTATTCGACGGGCACCGTCATTCCCAACCAGCCGCGCGCCGCGAGCGCGGCGGTGAAGTTTTCGTCCCATCCCGACAGCCAGGCGTCCACCGACGGGGTGAACGCCCCGGCGGCCAGTTGGTCGTCCAGGAACTGCCGCACCTCGTCGCGAAGGTCCTGGTTCGACAACGGGTCGAGCGCGATCGGCGGCACCTGCCGGGAAGAGGCCATCACCGTATCTTCCACCCCGCGCTGAATCGCTCGCGCAGCACGCGTTTCAGCAGCTTGCCGCTGGGGTTTTTCGGTAGGGAATCGACGAGGAAGATCCGCTTCGGTGTCTTGAACCCGGCCAGGTGCGCGCGGCAGTGCGCGAGTACGTCGTCCTCGGCGAGGTTGACGCCGTCGCGCAGCACCACCGCCGCGACGACGGCCTCGACCCAAATAGGGTGGGCCAGGCCGAAGACCGCGACTTCTTCGATGCCGCCGTGCCGGTAGATGACCTCTTCGACTTCCCGGCTTGCGACGTTTTCCCCGCCGGTCTTGATCATGTCCTTCTTGCGGTCCACGACATGGAGCAGCCCGTTCTCGTCGTAGTAGCCGAGGTCGCCGGAGTGGAACCAGCCGCCCCGGAAGGCCTCGGCGGTCTGCTGCGGATCGTCCAGGTAACCCAGCATCAAATGCGGGCTGCGATGGGCGATTTCACCGACTGTTCCGGTGACGACGGACTTGTCCGCGTCGTCCAGGATCGCGGTCTCCACGTTGGCGACCGGCCGCCCCGCCGAACCCGCGTGCGCGTCCTGTTCGTCGGGCCCGAGCGCGGTGGCCAGCGGCGCCATTTCGGTTTGGCCGTAGAAGTTCCACAACCTCATGCGCGGCAGGCGCTCCCGAATCTCGTTGAGGATTTCGACCGGCATCGCCGAGGCGCCGTAGTAGCCCTTGCGCAGGCTGGACAGGTCGACGGTGTCGAAGAGGGGTGATCGCAGCAACGAGATCCACACCGTCGGTGGGGCGAAATAGTTGGTGACGGCGTAGCGCTCGATGGTGTGCAGGACGAGTTCGGGGTCCGGCCGCGGCAGGATGATGCTGGTGGCGCCGAGATAGACATCGGTGGCCAGGAAGTTGTCGAGTTGCGCGCAGTGGTAGAGCGGCAGCGAATGGATCTCGACGTCGTCGGCGGACATGTCGCCGGCCAGGATCGTGCTGATGTAGTTCCACATCAGGCTTCGGCTGGTATGCATGGCGCCCTTGGGGCGCGATTCGGTGCCGCTGGTGTACATCAGGCGCAGCAGCTGGTCGTCATCGATGTGGGGGCGTGGGGCCGTCGACGTGGTGCTCAGCCACTCGGCGAAGTCGGGCCAGCCGACCGGCGCGGACCGCCCGGGCGGCGCCAGCGCCGCCTTCGTCGTCACCGAGCCACCCAGTCGCATGGCTTGCTCCGCGGTGGGTGTCAAGTCCGCTTCGACGATGAATCCCCGTGCGCCACTGTGGCCGAGGATGTAGGAAATCTCCTCGGCGGTGAGCATGAAGTTGACCGGGACGAGGACCACCCCCGCCCGCGCCGTGGCGAACGCCAGTACGGCGTATTGCCAGCAGTTGTGCGACAGGAGGGCCACCCGATCGCCGGCTCGAAAACCGTTGTCGCCCAACGCCGCGGCCGCGCGGTCTACCAGGTTCTCGAAGTCGGCGAAACTCAGCACGACGTCGCCGTCGACAATCGCGATCTTGTCCGGGTGTCTGCGCGCCGACCGGCGGGGGATATCGCCGAGCGCATGGCCGCGGGCGCGCGCGACGCTGACGTCCAACTCGCCCAACTGCATGCCGGCCACCGTAGGCGCCGACACTCGACGGTTTGTCCCCGGTGTCCCGCTGAGTAGACAAGGGCCACCCGATGGCGACGGGCGGCGGCGATACTCGGCGTCATGAGCACGGGCGCAACCGCGAGAGCCGACCGCACCGGGCCCGTGGGCGTCGATCGCGACGAACTGCGGGCCAACCTGCTTCGCGCCGACCCCGGCGTGCTCGTCGCGGTGCTGGCGCAGCTCACCGGTGACCCCGGCGTGGTCGACCGCTTCGCGCCGAAGATCACCCACGTGCCCGACCCGCCGGAGCAGGCGGGCACGACCGACCCGGAGACGCGGGCGGCCATCGTCGAGGCTGTGGTCAGCGCGCTGCAAGTGCACCGGCCCCCGCACGCCGCCCGGGCCGACGACCCCGACCTGTTCGCGCGGATCGCGCCGGTCGCGCTCGGCGGAACGATCGACCCCGAATACCTCCCGCTGCTGTTGGAGCAGGGCGGATTCCAACCGCCCCAGCCGGTCCTGCCTCGCACCGCGAAGCTCCCCGACGACTTTCGGGTGGCGATCATCGGCGCCGGCATCGCGGGATTGACCGCCGCGTTGGAGTTGGCCGACGCCGGCGTGAACTTTGAAATCTTCGACCGCCACGACGAGGTCGGTGGCACCTGGTACACGACCACCTATCCGGGTATCGGCGTGGACACGCCCTCGGCGTACTACTCGTTGTCGCGCGACATCAACGGCGATTGGTCCAGCTATTACCCGATGGGGCGGGAGTATCAGTCCTATCTGGTGTCGGTGGCCGACAAATACCGACTGCGGCAACGCACCCGCTTCGGAACCGAAGTCGAAGCCCTTCGGTGGGACGACGAGCGTCAGCAGTGGCAGGTCCGTGCGGTGGGCCCCGGCGGTGCCAGCGAGATCAGCTACGCCAATGTGGTGATCCCGGCCGCCGGCTACCTCAACCGGCCACGCTGGCCGCAACTGGACGGAAGGGGGACCTTCGCGGGAGTCGAAATCCATTCGGCGCAGTGGGATCCCGGCCTCGATCTAACCGGCAAGCGGGTTGCCATCATCGGTGCCGGATGCACCGCGGTGCAGATCGTCGACGCGTGCGTCGATGAGGTGTCGCACCTGACGGTGTTCCAGCGCCAGCCGCACTGGGTGGCGCCGCGGCGGCGGCTGACCGATGACGTGCCCGACTATCAGCGGTGGCTGGGCACCCGGTTGCCGTTCTACGCCAATTGGATTCGGCTCAAATCCTATTGGGGAACCGCGGACAACAACTATCCCGTGATCTTGTACGACGCCGAATGGGCGCGCGACCATCTGTCCATTTCGCCGGCCAACGACGCGCTGCTGCAGATGTGCCTGAAGTACATCGACGACGTTTTCGGCGCGGGCAGCGAACTCGCCCGGAAGGTCACGCCGGACTTCGCGCCCTACGGCAAGCGGATCATCCGCGATCCCGGCGGGTACTACGCGGCGCTGGCCCGCGAGCACGTCGACGTCGAAGCGAGCGAACCCGCCCGTGTCAACGAGGCGGGCATCGTGACGGCCGACGGCAGGCAGATCGACTTGGACGTCATCGTCTACGCGACCGGCTATCACCTGGATTTCCTGTCCACCATGGACATTGAGGGGCGCGGCGGCAAGAGGCTGGCCGAGGAGTGGGGCAACCGGCCGCGGGCCTACCGCGGTGGGACCGTCCCCG
Source organism: Mycobacterium sp. E3339 (assembly GCF_001666915.1). NCBI lineage: Bacteria > Bacillati > Actinomycetota > Actinomycetes > Mycobacteriales > Mycobacteriaceae > Mycobacterium > Mycobacterium sp. E3339. The sequence goes on from NZ_LZIZ01000212.1 coordinate 6,670, forward strand.
GGTTCCCGAACTTGTTCATCTCGTCGGCGCCCAACTACAGCCCGGGACACGGCGCTGGACACAATTTCGGCGTCGAGGTGATGGTGCACTACGTGGTGGAATGCCTCCAGCTGATGGCGCTGCGAGCGGCGTCGACCATCGAAGTGAAGCAGCGCGCTTACGACGACTACGTCGCCGACATCGACGCGACGATGGAGGGCACCGTGTGGTGTCACACCCCGTCCGCGCACACGTACTACCGTTCGGGCGGTGGGCGGATCGTGACGGCCTTCCCTTACCGGCTGCTCGACGTATGGCGTGATCACCGGGTACCCGTTGAGGGCGATTTCGAGTTGCGATGACCGGGTTGCTCTCCGGGAGGACGGCTTTGGTCACCGGCAGTAGCCGCGGGATCGGCCGGGCCATCGCCTTCCGCTTGGCGGCGGAAGGCGCCACCGTGGCGGTCACGGCCCGCTCGCACGACGCGTCGTCGTCCGTGCGCGGTGGAGCGGCCAGCACGCTGCCCGGCACCATCGGCGAGACGGTCGAGTTGATCGAGGCCGCCGGCGGGAACGCGTTCGCCGTCGCGGCCGACCTCGAGGATGCCGGGCAGCGCAACGGGCTGATCGACGAGGTGGTCGACCGCGCCGGCCGCATCGACATCCTGGTCAACAACGCGGGTTTCGCGGACTACTGTCTGGTGGAGGACATGAGTCTGGAAACGTTCGACCGCACGGTGGAGCACTACCTGCGCACACCGTTCGTTCTGACCAAAGCCGTTGTACCGCAGATGCGCAAGCGGGGCGCGGGCTGGATCGTGAACATCGGCTCGGTGACCGGCGTCGCCCCGGTGCGACCGTATCGCGACTACAACAAGACCTCCGGCGACGTGATCTACGCGTCGTGCAAGGCCGCGCTGCATCGCTTCACCCAGGGCGTCGCCGCCGAATTGCTCGATGCCGGCATCGCGGTGAACTGCGTCGGCCCGTCGACGGCCGTTCGCACACCCGGTGCGGCCCAGCTCATTCCGGATGGCTTCCCGACCGAGCCGGTGGAATACCTGGCCGAGACCGTGCTGGCGATGTGCCACCTGCCGGCCGCCGAGCGCACCGGACTCGTCGCGTTCAGCCTGCACTTTCCCTGGTCGCAGCAACTGCCCGTGCACAGCCTGGATGGCACCCGATCGTTGCCGCCGTTGCCGCCACCGCCGACGGCCAATCCGAATATCAGGGCCGCGGGGCTCTAACTGGGGTCAAATGCGAGTGGCCTGGCAGCGTCACACCGGCCGGCGCTCGGCTCCCTCGGCCAGGGCAGCGGCCATTCTGGGCATGCTCATGCGCAGCAGCACCCAAACGAGTGGTCCGGCGAAGGGGATTCGCGAACGAAACGTTGCCCGCCAGACGATGAGCGACCCGCCAGGTTTGTCACGGATGTCGACATCCGCGCGGTGGTCGGCGACCGGGATCCCGGACAAGATGGTGTAGGCGTGGTGGTGCGGGCGCTCGGCCACCAAAACCTTTTCGCGCATGGTCAATCCACTCACCACGACTCGGCGTATGGCGCCTTCCCGTGTACCGGCGCCTCCTGGGTCGTCCCAACCGGCGCTCCGGGTGCCGGGCAACCAATCCGGCCACCGCTCGACGTCGATGAGCAGGTCATAAACGACCCCGGCAGGCGCGGTGCACGGCCTTTCGACGCGACAGGAGAAGCGCACGGGTAGAGACTACGCGAAGCACAACGTCCGGGTGCCGCATGGCCGCACACTCACGGCTTCCGCTTACCTCAAAACCGCAGCAGCACTGAGACAGAAGCTATGGCAAACGCGATCGCGCACGATGACTTCGGGACATTCGGGGTCGAACCAACGGTCCACGACCGCCCAGTGGATGGGATGCGTCAAATACGGGCCCATGAGCCCGTCGACGTCGGTGAAGTGCTGTTCGAACACGTGGGTCCACGCCGAGGCGCCGGACGCTTCGTCTACACGGCTGAGCTGCCAATCAGTGATGGTCCGAGTGTATTTCGGCATCAGCCGCAGATCGGCCTCAAAACGGGCGATGGTCGCCCGGTCGGTACCGGGCACCACGCTCAACAACAGGGTGCGATAGACGGACCCCGGAAGAGCCGACCAATCCGTGCTGGCGGGACGGCCGTGATAGCTCGCGCCGTTGACGTGACCAACCGACGGGTCTCGCAGCAGCTTGCTGAATGTTCCTGCGACAGAGTCCCATTCGCGTGGACCAGTGAACCGCATGTGCAGGAGAATGTCGCCGCCGTTACGCGAACCGGGCAGCGTCGGCTGCACCACCCAGCGCGACGCTTGGGCGTCGCGGGCGGCCGAGCGCAACGCGGTGAGCATCCGGTCGCGTTCGTCCTCGACGACGTCCAACAACCTGGTGACGCTAAACATCGCAAAGCCGGTCCACGTCCTCGGCGGACGCGGCGAACGAGCGGGACCGCTCCTGTACGAGATCGGCTATGCCGCACCACCATTCACCGAGGGCCGGGTCCGGCCTGCCCTTCCACGTCATCTCCCACCACGCCCGCACGTCGGGCAGCGTCCAGGTGATGGTCACGGTGTTGGTTTCGTCATCGAACCAGATCGGCGGGCTGACGAGGACATCGCGCAACGTCATGCCGCGCTCCCGCGCGCCCGGGGCGTACTCGGCGAGGTAGGCGTCGACGAATCGTCGAGCGCACCCGGGTCGGGTGAGCACCCGGTCGATCACGAAGACCCGTCCGCCCGCGTTCACGCGTACTGAAGGGCGGGCCGCGTCGCCGGACCCGCGGGACGCAACGGGCGCAGCGGCTGCAGGGTTGGAGCGACGCGCTGCGGACCGCCCTCGACGTTGCGCCAGATGCCCATCGCGGTCATCCGCACCGGGGCCGTCAGTCGCTGGTCGAACATCATGCGGTTCATCGGCCCGCAGACCGACACCGCGGCCACCGCCTCACCGGGCCCGCCGATCGGTGCCGCCACGCAGCCGAAGCCCAGCAGCGACTCCTCGCGCTCGAACGCGACGCCATGGGCCCGCACCTTGGCCAACTCGACGGCCAGCTGGTTGCCGCTGGAGATCGAGTATCGCGTCTTGCGGACCCGCAGATCGAGCTCGGCGTCCTCGTCGCGATAGGCGAGGATCGCCTTGCCGACCGCGGTGCAGTGGGCGGGCTGGCGACCACCCACCCGGGTCGGGATCCTCTGGTCACCGATCTTGTCCAGATAGACCACGTCCGGGCCGTCCAGCACGGCCAGGTGCACGACAAGGCCGGTGGCGCGGTGCAATTCGCCCAGCAGCGGGCCGGCGGCCCGCACCAGCCGGTCCTGATGCACGGCGAGCGATCCGAGTTCGACTAGGCGCATGCCCAGCTCGTAATCCCGGCCGCTGCGGCGCAGCCAGCGCAGCTGCACCAGGCGTTCGAGCATCCGATGCGCCGACGAGCGGGGCAGGCCGGTGCGCCTGACGATCTGCGCCAGGGTGAGCCGCCCCGGCCCCTCGAAGGCGTCGAGGACCAGCGATATGCGGTCGATGACGGCCGTCGGGGTGGCGGGTTCAGCGATGCCTGACATCGATCCTCCAAGTGTGCCTGACCGGTATATTCCTATTAGGAATATATTCCTAGCACACCGGTGTGGCGGTTGTCACGCATCGCGGAAGTCGGCGAGTTTCGGGGCGGCGGCGAAGGATGCGGCTGGGCTCAGCCCTTGGCCGCGGACCGGCCCGCGCGGCGGCCGTAGAAGCTGCCGTCGCCGAGCGAGATGCCGCTGGCGTAACCCCACGCGGCCAACCCCGCGGTGCAGCGCCCGGCGGCGAAGAGGCCGGGGATGGGTTCCCCACTGACGTGCAGCACCTCGGCGTTCAGCGTGGTGGCCAGCCCGCCCAACGTGAAACCGCCGGTGTTCTCCCGCAAATCGATGGCGCCCACCGGCGAGCCGATCGGCTTGAGCCATTCGGGTTTCTTGTGCAGCAACGGATCCTCGCCCCGCGCGGCGCCCTCGTTGTAGGCGGCCACGGTCGCCTGCAGCGAGCCGGGCGCCAGCCCCATGTCGCGCTCCAGGTCGGCGACGGTGTCGGCCACCCAGGTCGCCTGGCGCAGCATGAACTTGGGCGACCACGACGCGTTCGCCTCTTCGTTGGCGTCGTTGTCGATGATGAGGTAGGCGGTGTTGTCCTGGTGGTAGAGCGTGAGTTGCCCGACGCGACCCGGGTAGGTGTCCTCGGCGACGTAGCGCTGGCCGCGGCCGTTGACCAGGATGCCGCGCACCAGTTGCTGGGGATCGATGAAGATCGCGACCTCGGTCGCATCCATGTGCGCCAGGTCGGCGCCCAGCGCCTGCGCCATCCGGATCGCCTGGCCGTCGTGCTGCTCGATCGAGGCGGCCGGGCGGCCGGCGATCCGCGGGGCGTAGCGCGCCACCATCGCGTCGTTGTAGGCGAAGCTGCCCATGGCCAGCACCACCCCGCGCCGCGCCCGAACCGAAATCTCGCCGCCGTACCGGCGGGCTCGGATCCCGACCACCCTGCCGTCGGCCTCGACGACGAGGCGTTGCCCGCGCACGTCGTAGAGCGCGCGCGCGCCGGCGGCCGTGGCGGTTTCGACGAGGGGCTTCATCAGCATGTAGCCCGCGCTCGCTTCACCCTGCTTCTTGTTCGACATCTGCGGGACGTGCCCGCGCGGGGCGGGGGAGGCGATCGTGTTGAACGGGTAGGAGTTTTCCCCGCCGCTGTACATCAGCCCCTGGTCACCCATCGGTTCCCAGCCGGGCTCGGCGAAGAACTCCGCCTTGAACGGCACACCGCAGCCGACCAGCCAGTCGAAGTGCGCGACGCTGCCGGCGCAGTAGTCGGCGATCCGGTCTTCGTCGGCGCCGGGTCCCATCGCGACGTTGAGGAAGGCCGCCATGTTGTCGACGGAATCGTCGAAGCCGCAGGCCTTTTGCAGTCCAGTGCCACCGCCGAGGTAGATGAACCCGCCCGCCATCGCCGCCGCGCCGCCCCAGGATCCGGTGCGTTCCAGGACAAGAACCTCGGCGCCCGAGCGCGCCGCCTCGACCGCCGCCGCGGCGCCGGCCACCCCGTAGCCGGCGATGACGACGTCGGCCTCGTCATCCCACGAGGTGATCGACGCGGCCGGGACCGGCGTGACGTCGGTATCCGGTGTCATAGCCGCATGGCCGCGGGCATTTCGCCGATCCACTGGTGACCCCAGTAGCTGTCGGCGGTGATTTCCTCTGCCGTGTAATAGTTTTCGTCGACTCGCATGCCTTCGGTGCCGAACTCGATGTCCCAGTCGCCGGGCGCGCGAACGTAGAAGGAGATCATCTTGTCGTTGGTGTGCCGCCCGAGCGTGGACGACAACTGGAAGCCTTCGGCGTTGACGCGGTCCAGCGCCTGGCCCACCGCGTCGAGGGCGTCGACCTCGACCATGATGTGCACCAGGCGAGGGTCACGCATGTGTGCGGCCGGCACGATCGCCAGGCTGTGGTGGCGCTCGTTGATCCCGAGGAAGCGAACCCGCACCGGGCCGAACTCCTTCGGCAGCGGCACCCGGAACGCCCCGCGGGAACGGAAGCCGAGGACCTCGGTGTAGAAGTCGAACACGCCGCCCGGATCCATCGCGGGCACGACGACGTGGCCCATCCCCTGATCGCCGGTGACGAACCTCGCGCCGAACGGGGTGATCACCGGGCTGTGATCGAGCACCGCGCCGTGGAAGACCTCGAGCGTGGTGCCCGCCGGGTCCTCGAAGCTGATCACCTCTTCCACCCGGCGGGCCTCGGCCTCGTCGACGGACAGCTGCTTGAACGGCACCCCCGCGCCGTCGAGCGTCGCCTTGACCCGCTGCAGCGCCGGGTGGTCGCGCACCTCCCAGCCGATGGTGAGCACCCGATCGGTCTCACCCGGCACCACGATCAATCGCGCCGCCCGCTCGTCCATCCGCAGGTAGAGCGCCTCGGGGTCGGGGCCCTTACCCTCGGCGAAACCCAGGACGCCGAAGGCGAATTGCCGCCAGCGGTCGATGTCGTTGGTCGAAATGGTGATGTAACCCAGGCTTTTCAGGTCGGTCAACATCTGCTCCTAGATCAAGGCCCGCAGCGGGCCCTCGGGCGGTTCGATGCCCAGCGAACTCAGCGCCGACGCGTGATAGGTGGTGCCCGGCATGTGGATGGCGTGCAGCTGGCCGACGTGCACGTCGCGCCAATACCGTTGCAGCGGCTTGTCCATGCGGGCCGCGTTGCCGCCCGAGCGGGCGAAGATCTCGTCGACCGCCGACACCGCGCGCCACACCGCGCGGATCTGGGTGCGCCGGCCGGCCGCGCGGTCGGCGAACGAAACCTCCTTGCCGGCGGCGACCATGTCGTAGATCCGGTCGGCGTTGGCCAGCAGTTCCTGGCGGGCGGCGTTGATATCGGCGGCGGCCTCGCCGATGGCGAACATGACGTAGGGGTCGTCCTTGATCGCGGTTCCGGTGGCGCCGACGCGCTCGCGTTGGTAGTCCAGGTGCGCGGCCAGCGCCCCCTCGGCAATGCCGATGGTGGCCGCTGAGATGCCCAGCGGGAACATCGTCGACCACGGCATCAGATAGAGCGGTTCGGTCATGCCGGCCTCGCGCTGGGCGGTGCCGTCCATCACCTTCGTCGCGTCCATCGTCCGGTACGACGGGACGAAGGCGTCCTTGACGATGACGTCCTTGGATCCGGTTCCCCGCAACCCCACCACATTCCACGAGTCCTCGACGATCTCGTAGTCCTTGCGGGGCAGGATCATGTGCAGCATCTGGGGCGGCATGATCGGTATGCCCTTTTCGTCGCCGAGCATCGCGCCCAGGATGATCCAGTCGCAGTGGTCGGTGCCCGAGCTGAACTGCCAGCGGCCGTTGAAGATGTAGCCACCGTCGACGGGTTTGGCCACCCCCTGCGGCGCGTAGGGGGAGGCCATCCAGGTGTCGACGTCGTCGGCCCAGATCTCGGCGGCGACTTTGGGGTCCGCGTACGCCAACTGATAGGGGTGCACGCCGACCACGCCGACGATCCAGCCGGCCGCGGGGTCCAGCGCAGCGGTCGCCATCGTCGTCTCGGCGAATTCGCGGGGGTGCGCCTCGAAGCCTTGGTATTGCTTGGTTTGCAGCAGCCGGATCAGGCCGGCGCCCTTCATCAGCTTGACCGTGTCATCGGTCAGCCGCCCGATCCGCTCGGCCTCGGCGGCCTGGTCGCGCAACTGATCCGCCATCGCCACGACCCGGTCGAGTACCCGTTCGCTCATGTTGGTTCCTTACGTCTGGGGGCTTAGTAATGGTCTACCGCAGTTCGTGCCTCAGCCGAAGCCCTTCCCAATGAGCGGGCGAAAAAGCGGTCGAAGTTGACTGCACGACCGTGGCGCCCACGGGCCGGGACTAGGTCACCTCAGTGTCCGGTGACCGGGAATCGGCCCCCGCGGTCGGGGTGGTACGACATAACGTCCCTGCCCGTGAGTAGCGCGGAGCCGGTCGACGTTGTCGTGGTCGGCGCGGGGTTCGCCGGCCTCTACGCCCTGCACAAGCTCCGCAGCCAGGGACTGTCCGCGCGGGTCCTCGAGGCGGCGCCGGAGCTCGGCGGCACCTGGTACTACAACCGCTATCCGGGTGCGCGCTGTGACGTCGAAAGCGTCGATTACTGCTATTCCTTCTCCGATGAATTGCAGCAAGAGTGGAACTGGACCGAGAAGTACGCGACCCAGGCGGAGATCCTCGCGTATCTGAACTGGGTGGCCGACAAACTCGACCTGCGCCGCGACATCACATTTCGCACCCGCGTCGTGTCCTGCGCACTAGACGAAACCACGCTGCGCTGGGTGATCACCACCGACGGCGGCGACGTGCTGTCCGCCCGATTTTGTCTGATGGCGACGGGCCCGCTGTCAGCGGCTTTGACGCCGAACTTCCGCGGCCTCGATTCGTTCGCGGGCGAGATTTACCACACCGCCGCGTGGCCGAAGCATGCCGTCGATTTCACCGGAAAGCGGGTCGCCGTCATCGGCACCGGTTCGTCTGGCATTCAATCGATTCCGATCATCGCCGAGCACGCCGAACATCTCTTCGTCTTCCAGCGCACGCCCAACTACAGCGTCCCGGCCGGCAACAAGCCGTTGAGCGAAACCGAGCTCGACGACATCAAGGCGAACTACGCCGAACGACGGCGGCTCTCGTGGCGCAGCGGTGGCGGGTCACCGCACATTACGGCGCCGAAGCCGGCGATGGAGTTCACGCCGGAGGAACGTCGGGCGGCGTTCGAGAAGCGTTGGCAGCTGGGCGGTGTGCTGTTCTCGAAGACGTTCCCCGACCAGATGACCGACCTGACCGCCAACGACGAGGCCCGACAGTTCTACGAAGAGAAGGTGCGCGCGGTCATCGACGACCCTGCGCTGGCCGACCTGCTCATTCCCAATGATCACCCGATCGGCACGAAGCGGATCTGCACCGACAGCAACTACTTCAGCACCTTCAACCGGTCGAACGTGTCGCTGATCAGCGTGCGTGACACACCGATCGAATCCGTGGACACCAGCGGGATCGCAACCGCCGGCGCGCACTACGACGTCGACATGATCGTGCTGGCAACGGGTTTCGACGCCCTCACCGGTGCGTTGGCGAAGATCGACATCATCGGACGCGGCGGTCGTCGATTGCGCGACGACTGGGCGCAAGGGCCGCGCACCTACCTGGGGCTGGGCGTCGACGGATTCCCCAACCTGTTTCTGATCTCCGGTCCCGGGGCGCCCGCCGTGCTGGCGAACATGGTGCTGCATGCCGAGGCGCAGGTGAATTGGATAGCCGCGGCGATTGCTTACCTCGATGACCACGGGCTCGCCGCGATCGAAGCGACCCGTGATGCCGTCGACGGCTGGGGAGCCGAATGCGCACGACTCGCCGACGCCACGTTGTTCACCAAGGCGGAGTCCTGGTACATGGGCGCCAACGTGCCCGGAAAGCCAAGGGGATTCATGCTATTCGTCGGCGGCTTCGCCACTTATAACGACATCTGCGCCGAGGTGGCCGGGGCCGGGTACCCGGGCTTCGATTTGGTTGAGGGGCCACGATGACGAGACTGCTTGGCAAGGTGGTGCTGGTGACCGGCGCCGCCAAGGGAACGGGACGGGTGCATTGTCAGCGCTTCGCCGACGAGGGCGCGAATGTGATCGCGCTCGATGCCGCCGCGGCGAGCAGCGAGTTGTTCGACACCGCAAGGGATGTCGAAAGCCGTGGCCGACGCTGCGTGACGGGCGTTGCCGACGTCAGTGACCTGGACGCCGTCACGGGCGCGGTAGCCAATGGCGTCACGGCGCTGGGGCGCCTCGACACCATCATCGCGAATGCCGGAATCCACATAGCGGGCGGCCGAACATGGGAACTCGACCCCCGAGACTGGCATCGCACGCTCGACATCAACCTGACCGGTGTGTGGCACACGGTCAAGGCCGGCGTACCGCACATGGGCGAGGGGGGCTCCATCGTGATCATCAGTTCGACCAATGGTCTTCGCGGGACGCCCAATTCCGCGCATTACACCGCGAGCAAGCACGCGGTGGTCGGGCTGGCGCGCACCCTCGCGAACGAGCTCGGCCCTTCCGGCATCCGGGTCAACACGGTTCATCCGGGGCCGGTCGCGACCCCGATGATTCTCAATGACGGGACGTTTCGACGCTTGCGCCCGGACCTCGAGAACCCGACCGCCGACGATGTCGCGGAAGTCTTCCGGGCGCGCAACCTGCTGCCGGTGCCCTGGGTAGAGCCCGTCGACGTGGCCAATGCGGTGGTGTTTTTGGCCTCCGAGGAGGGCCGCTACATCACGGGCACCCAGCTCGTCGTCGACGCCGGCCTTTCGCAGAAGGCGACATGACCGAAACCGGTGGCAGCGGCGCACCGGCGTATGAACCGCTCGCCCAGTCCGTTCGGCGACTGATCGACGCGACGATCCGCACCGAGGCCCGCGCCGCCGCCGTGGCGTCGGCGAAGGCGCACATTGATTGCGCGGTAGAGCAATTGAGCGAAAGTCTCATGCCGGGCTCGTTCGCCATGCGTGATCGTTCCGACGGACAACCCGTCACCTCCGGCAACGTCATGATCGGCGCGCGGAACCCGCTCGCACCTCCGTTGGTGATTCACCGCGGTGCCGACGGCGCCGTGTGGACGGAAATCACACTGGGCGCCGCTTACGAGGGGCCCCCGGGACACGTCCATGGCGGAGTGTGTGCGATGGTCCTCGACCACATCCTGGGCGCGACCGCGCACGAACCCGGCCGACCGGCCTACACCGGCACGCTCACGCTGCGCTATGTCCGGGGGACGCCGTTGGGTCTGGTGCGGGCCGAAGCGTGGGTCGACCGTGTCGAGGGCGTGAAAACCTTCGCGAAGGGGCAGATCACCGACAGCGAAGGAATCACCGTCGGTGCGGAGGGTGTGTTCATCAAGCCGCGCGGTGACCGTGACTGAGCGGCTCACGGGCGATCGGTGACGGCCTCTGCCGAAATCCGATGCTGATGTTGGTCCACCAATTTCAGCGCGCGCGCGGCCTTCGCGGGAGCCATCAGGATCGCGGTGTGCGGCGCCCGAGATCCGCTGTGCTGCGGGGGTTGTGGGGACTCGGCGGGCTCCTGCGGTTCCGTGTCATCGGTGCGTGGCGATTCTTCGTCCCGACGGCCCGAGCGCAATCGATTCGTGGCGGCGACGGCGAGGACGGCGGCCGTGGCGGTGCCCAGCCCCTGCGCCCAGCCCAACGGGCCGACCGGCGTGCAGCCCAGAAGTTGGCTGATCCCCGGGGTGCTGATCATCGCGGTGAACGCGGCGAAGGAGCCCGCGGCGGTCAGTAGCACCAGGGGCGCGTGCGAATCGACCACGGTCTGGCCCAACTCGACCGCGACCAACGAGATCAACGCGACGGTGGAGGCCCGTTGCGGTAGCCCGGTGACCGACGCCATCAGCCAGGCCGCCGTGGCGGCGGTGGCGGTGAGTGCCCCGCGCGCCGCCACCGTTCGGCGTAGGGCCCGTTCGTCGATGCCGCGCCCGACGCGTTGTACCGGCCCCGCCGGCGTGCTGACGGCGACCGCGGTCGCGGGCAACGCGTCGGTGAGCATGTTGATCAGCAGCAACTGCCGGGTGTTCAGCGGTGAGGTCCCGGTGAGCGCCGTGCCGATGACCGAGAAAACCACCTCCCCGGCGTTGCCGCCGAGCAGACCCGCGACGGCCGCCTGGACCCCGCGCCACAGTCGGCGTCCCTCGTCGATGGCGGCCACCAGCGTCTCGATGCGGCCGTCCGTGAGGACCAGGTCGGCGGTCGTGTGGGCGGAGTCGCTGCCGCGCGCGACCACACCGACGCCGACGCTTGCCGCCCGGATCGCGGCGGCGTCGTTGGCGCCGTCGCCGACCATGGCGCACACCCGCCCGGCGCGCTCCAGCGTCTGGACCACCTGCACCTTGTTCTCCGGCGACATCCGCGCGAAGATCACCCGCTCGGAAACCGCGCGCTGCTGATCCGGGCGCGATAGCGCGTTCCATTCGGACCCGGTGATCACCTGGTCGGCGCTCACCGATACCCCCAGTTCGCGGGCGATCGCGGTGGCGGTCACGGGGTGGTCGCCGGTGATCAGCCGGATCGCCACGCCCCGCGCGGCCAGGTCGGCCAGCAACTGCGGCGCCTGCGGGCGGGGGGTGTCCGAGAGACCCACGAATCCGGTCAGCGTCAGCCCCGCGCCGCACAGTTCGGTGATGCGGTCGGGGTCCTTCCGCAACGACCGCGCCTGTTGCGCGCTCAGGCGGCGTTGCGCCACGGCGATCGTCCGCAGCCCCGCGGTCGTCAGGGCCGCGACCGCGTCGTGCACCTGCGGGCCCGCCTCCCGGCACGCCGCCAAGACCACTTCCGGCGCGCCCTTGACGGTCAGCGCAGTGCCCGTCACCGACGCCGAGAACGCCCTGCCGGACCGGAACGGCAGGTGCGCGTCGGCCGCGGGTCGTGGACCGGACCCCGGCACCGCGTCCGCCGCCTTGACGATGGCCTCGTCGGTGGCGTGCACGTGGGGATTCCCGTCGTCCGCCGGTGCCGCCTGGGCGGCGCACCGCAGGACGTCTTCGCGGGAATGGCCCGCCACCGGGTGCACCTCCGCGACGCGGAGGCGGTTCTCGCTCAGCGTTCCGGTCTTGTCGAAGCAGACCACCTCCACGCGGCCAAGCGCCTCGGCCGCGCGCGGCACCCGCACCAGCGCCCCGCATTCGCCCAGCCGCTGCGCCGACGCGGATTGGGCGAGGGTGGCCATCAGCGGCATGCCCTCGGGGACGGCCGCCACCGCGACAGCGATGGCGCTGCCGAGGGCTTGGCGCAGGCCGCCGGCGCGCAGCAGGCCGAGCGCACCGACCAGGATGCCGCCGCCCGCACTGAACGGGAATGCGCGGCTCATCAGCCGGCTGAGTTGATGGTGCAGGCCGACGGTCGGCAGCGCGCCGGACGCCAGTTCGGCCGCGCGGCGGCTCTGGGTGTCGGCCCCGACGGCGGTGACCAGCGCGACCGCGGTGCCGGCCACTACGGTGGTGCCGGCGTAGATCATGCAGCGGCGCTCGGCCAGTTCGGCCCCGGGCGTGGCCTCGACCTGCTTCTGGACCGACAAGGATTCACCGGTCAGCGACGATTCGTCGACCTCGAGGTCGTGCGCCTCGATCACCCGGGCGTCGGCGGGCACCACCTCGTCGCTGCGCACCTCGATCACGTCGCCGGGCCGCAGCTGTTCGATGACGACCTCTCGGTAGCCGGACCCCTGGGTGAGGACGCGGGCCGGTGGGGTCTGCTGGGCCAGCAGGCGGTTCAGCCGGTTCTCGGCCCGAAGCTGTTGGGCCGTCGACAGCAACGCGTTCCCGGTCAGCACCGTGCCGACCAGCACCGCGTCGGTGGGCGAGCCCAGCACGGCGGTGGCCGCCGAACACAATCCGAGGATCGGCGTCAGCGGGTCACCGGTCAGTTCGGCGACGGCGGCCCGGGCGAATTCCCACGCCCCGCCGCCCCGTCCCGGTTGGGAGCCGGCAGAACGCTCCTGGGGTTCGTGCAGCGCCGCCAGCACGTCGCGGACCCGCTCGACCGACATCGCGTGCCACTCGAACGCCGGGGCCGGCCGCGGCACCTGCGCGTGAATCGTGCCGCGCGCCAACAGGTATCCGGACAAAAGTCCCGCGACGGCCCCCATGGTCACCGGGCCCGGCCCGCGCAGCCGGCGCACCCCGGGCACCATGAACAACGCGCCCAGCGCCGAAGCGCCCACCGAGATCGCGATGCCCTGCTCGCTCGCCCTCCTGGCGGCGGGCATCGCGTGGAGCACCCGCCACGCGGCGGCCAGGTCATCCAGCATCAGGTCCGCGTTCCAGGGCGGCGGGGCGTCGGCGTCCGGCCTGATGCCCAGGGCCACGTCGGCACCCGAAAGCGCTTGCGCGGCAGTCGATGACACCAACGCGACGGTATGCCCGTCGCGTTGCAGCGCGGACACCGCAGCGGCGAGTGCGTCGTCGATGCCGTCGTCACCGACGGGGCGGACGTCATCGAACGCGGGCCGCAGGTCACCGAGCAGGTCGGTGTCGACCGACACCACCCGCGCACCGGAGTCGCGCGCCTGGGTGATCATCGCGGATGCGAGCGGGTGGGGGGCCGGGGCGATGAGCGCCTCGACAACCTCGCCGTCACCCGCCGCGGCGACGATGGCGTGCCAGCCCGCGCCCACGCCCTCGTCGAGCAATTCCTGCGCGCCGGTCCAGGCGCTGAGCAATTCACCGTCGCGCGCGCCGCGCACGCGCACCACCCGCATCTGCTCGCCACACAGCACGCGCGGATCGATGAGCAGCGCATCCACCGTGTCGAGTCGGCGCAGGCTTTCCGGCCGCAGCGGCAGAACCCCGTGCCGGTCCGCCAACCCCCGTCCGAGCGTGGTCGCGAACGCCTCCTGCGACGTGCGCATCGCCTTCGGCGAAGCCGCCAGCGCCGCATTCGAAGCCATCGTGACGTTTCGGGTGAGGGCACCCGTCAGGCCGATGCCGATCAGCTGTGCCCACGCCACGCGCTTCCCGTGGCGTTCGGCCGGCCCGGCCGGCGCGGGTACCGGGCGTGGCAGGTGCAGCGACTCCGCCTCGTCGGCGTGACGGGCCAGTTCCGGTTCACAGCGCTCCCATGCCCGCGCGGCGGCCCGGCACTCGGCGGCTTTGAAGGCCTGCACCGCCAGGTCGACGGAAAGCTTCGCCGGCGACAGGGTGACCACGTGCGCGGCGGTGGCGAACACCGACAACGCGGTGTCCGTCGCGCCGGGGCCGATCCCCGCCTCGAGCGCACGGCGCAGCCACGGTTGATGATTCGCGACCGCCGACACCGCCTCGACGGCGATCGGGGCCGCCGGCAACCGAATCGCCCGGCCCGCGACCGCGACCGCGAACCCGGCGGCGTTGACGGCCACCATCGCGCCGCGGGCGGCCAACGGCAGTCCGTCACCGGGCAAGCTGTCCGACCGCGTGGAATCGGCTGCGCCATGGTCCTTTTCGGTGTCATCGAGCACCGTGCACAGCTCGTTCAGCGATACCCCGTCGCCGTCGGTCTCGACAACCGCCCGCGAAAGCGGGCGGTTCAGGACGACGTTCGTGACGCCGGGGTGCGCGCGCAGCGCGTCGAGGATGGCCGCGCCACGCGCCGCCCCACCCGCGCCGTCGAGGCCACGCACCTCGATCCACACGCGGCCGTCGCCGCGGCCGCACCGCCGGGTCAGCGTGGAGCGGGAGACCTCGCCCGAGAGCACCTGTGCGCCGACCCGGACCGGCAGCGCGACAACATCGAGGCCGGCGATCGCCAGCCTGCCGACCGCGTCGCCGAGTCCCGCGGCGGCGCCGAGTCCCGTGGACACCATCCCCAGGGGTGAAAGCTGTCGCACGCGCAACCCCTTTCACGCACATGACGAATGGCTGCTTCGCGGTTTTCCGCGAGGGAGGCCGACGACCGGCGCTGGCCGCGACCGCAAACCCGACCAACCTAACCCGCGGTCAAGGGGCCAGCAACTTGAGATGGAGCCGCGTAAATAACATGTAAAAAGTGATCGCGGCTGTTAGGGAGCATCGATCAGATTGTTCGGGCCGCCTGATTCAAAGCTGGAGCAAACCCGAACCGGCCGTTGTGGTTACACCCGCCCCGGATTGCGGCCGTTAGCCCCTGATGCTCATGCCGTCCGTCCTAACGTGTGGGGGATTAGTAGTGGTCCGCTGCCGCGATCCCGGCGATGAGGAGCAACCATGAGCGACATCGACGACCTGAAGGCGCGGCTGCGCCGGCTCGAGGACGAGCGCGACATCGAGCGGCTGATCGCCTCGTACGGGCCGGCCGTCGACGCCGCGGATCCCGAGGCCGCCGCCGGGCTGTGGGCGAGCGACGGCAGCTACGACGTCGACGGCTGGCGGATGCAAGGCAGGGCGGACGTGCACGCCATGGTCAACTCGTCGGCGCACCGGAACCTGGTGGCCAAGGGGTGCTGTCACTTCCTCGGGCCGTGCGTCGTCACGGTCACCGGGGACTCGGCGGTGGCGGTGTGCGAATCCCTGGTGCTGGTTCGTGACGGCAACGGGTATCGCGTGTGGCGTTGCACCGCAAATCATTTCGTGCTGCGCCGGATCGACGGCCGGTGGCACATCGGTGCGCGCACCAGCCGGATTCTGGACGGCAAACCCGAAGCCCACGCGCTGCTGACCGCGGGCCTGGCGGGGCTGGCCGAGGCCTGATGGCCGCTAGCCCTGATGGCGGCGACCCGCATCGCCCGGCTTCGCCGCGCTCGCGATCGCCGCTAGCCCTGATGGCCGCGCGACAGGAACGCCAGCACGGTGCTCTCGAACGCCTCCTTGGCCTCGATCATCGACCAGTGGCCGGAGTTGGGGAAGATGTGCAACTCCGCATTCGGGATGGTCCGCATCGGGATGAGCGCCATGTCCGGCGGGCTCACCCGGTCGTCGCGTCCCCAGGTCAGCAGGGTGGGCGCGGTGAGCTTGTGCATGACGGCCCACGGCTGCGGGCGGTCGGAAGCGGCCATCGCGGCGTTCATCGCGGCGAACGCCGCCTTGCCGTACATCCGGCGCGCGGCGGCCAGCGTGTCCGGGTCGGTGGCCAGCTCCCAACGTTCCTCGACCAGCTCCTCGGTGATCAGCGCCTGGTCGTAGACCATCGACTTGAGCCAGTCGACCAGCCGCTGCCGGGTGGGGTCCTCGACGAACTCCTGCAGTAGCCGGATGCCCTCGCTGGGGCTCGGGCTGAAGATGTTGGTCCCGATACCGCCGATGGTCACCAACCGGTCCACGCGATCCGGGCTGTGGGTGGCGAAATTGATGCCGACACCGCCGCCCATCGAGTTGCCGACGATGTGCACCCGCCGCACATCCAGGGCGTCCAGGAAGGGCGACACCGTGCCGAACGCGGTGACCATCGGGTGGCCGCCGAAGTCGTCGCTGACGCCGAACCCGGGGAATTCGAGGATCAGGCAGCGGAAGCGCTCGGCGAAGGCGGGCAGGACGCCGCGGAAGTTGCGCCACCCGGTGACGCCGGGACCGGAGCCGTGCAGGAAGAGCAGCACCGGACGGGACTCGCCGCCGGTGTCGTAGTAGCGCAAAGCGCCCTTCGGCGTGCTGATTTCGCGCAGCTCGGGCTGTTCAACGGGTTTCGCCACGCATGTCACCTTGCCATGCCGTAGCGGCATCGCCGGACGCGGTTCCGCTCACCGGGTCTAATCGTGGCTGGGCTCGCTGCAGTTCAGTAGCTCTTTGAGCGCCGCCGGAAACGCGTCGGCGAGCTCCCACAGGTCGGCAACCAGGTCGGGGCAGGAGTTGAGGCCGATGCCGAGCCGGCCACCCAGCGACATGACCGTGATGTTCAGCGCGGCGGGCGCGATGAGCGGGCCCAGCGGGTACATGGCGTCGACGCGGCAACCCGTGAAGTAGAGCTGTTCCTGCGGTCCCGGCACGTTGGACAGCACCAGGTTGTGCGGCGGGTATTGGGACAGGGCTGAGCGAGGCAGCAGCCGGCGCGCGGCGCCGAACATGGTCTGCCCGACCACCTGCGTCCAGTCCTGCAGCAGGCTGGGTCCCATGGCGGCGGCGTGGTCCTTGGCCGCGGCGTTCCCCTCGGCGATTCTGCTCAGCCGCTCGGCGGGATCGTCAAGGTGGGTTTCGAGCCGGCACAGCATCCAGCTGGTCTGGTTGCGGCCCGGCCGGCCTGACCTGCCCCGCACCGACACCGGCACGCTGGCGACCATCGGTCGGTCCGGTAGCTCGCCCCGGTCCGACAGGAACTGGCGCAGCGCCCCGGCGCACAGGGCCGTCACGACGTCGTTGACGGTGACGCCGAACCTGTTCTTGACCGTTTTGACGTCGTCGAGGTCCAGGTTGGCGAAGGCGACGTTGCGCCGCCGGCTGAACGGGCCGTTGAACGCCGTCGACGGCCCCGCGAACGGGGCGGCCATGGTCTGGCCCCCGCCACGAGCACGCAGAATCGTCTGCGCCACCGTCAGCGCCGTCGTGGGCACCACCTTGGCCAGGCGCCATGGCCGCAGCCCGGCACCGATCAGCCCGGAGGCCGCGATCTGCAGGGGACTCGCCCCGCCGGCGCGGGTGGCGGGCTCCGGGGCGGGGGCGTCCGGGGCGGTGCTGCACAGCTTGGCCAACAGGTTGGCCCCGCCCACCCCGTCGACGACCGCGTGGTGGACCTTGAGGACGACGGACAGCGCTTCGCCGCCGTGCATGCCCTCGATCACCCACATCTCCCACAGCGGGCGATCGCGATCGAGTGGCAGCCCGGCGATGTGCCCGCAGATCTCGGCTAACTCCCTGGAGCCGCCCGGCGCGGGCAGCGAGACGCGGTGCAGATGGCGCGCGAGGTCGAATCGATCGTCGTCCACCCAGACCGGATGGTCGAAGTTCAGTTGGTTGTCGGCCAGCTTGAGCCGGAATTCGGGCACCGCGTCGAGCCGCTCAGACAGCGCGTCGCGAAACCGGTGGAACGTGTAGCCGCCCGGCATGTCACCGGGATCCAGCTCCATCACGCAGCAAACGTTCAATGGCTGCGTCGGCGATTCCAGGTATAGAAAGAACGCGTCTAACCCACTGAGTCGTTGCATTTCCGCTCGTCTCTTTTGCGCGGCCGTGACCGCTGGTCAGATGACCTGTGGTCAGCCCCGGTCCACGCGGGCGAACGCGATCAGGACCGACCGCAATCTCTAGATGTGATGACTGTCTGTAGCCGTTGTGCGGTCTCGGGCAAACATCGAAAAGTCAGCGATTCGCCGGGCCCCGGGCCATCGCCGAGTTGGGGGCCGCCCAGTCGGTGGACACCTTGCGGTGCTTGATCAGCCAGCTGTCACCGTCGGGCACCAGGGTGTCGCGGTAGCGACCGAAATGGTCGAGCCCGACATGGGTGACCACGGTGAAATACGACGACACGTGCGCAGTGTCGCGGGTCAGGCCGGTGAACAGCACGTTGGTGAGGTTGTGCCGGACGACCGCCTTGGCATCGGCTTGCCCGGCGACGTCGACGCGGCCGAGGAACGACGCGATCGCCGATCGCCCGCGCAGCGGCTCCATGCCGCGGATTTCCAGGACGCCCTCCGCGCAGAACGTGTCGGCGAGACCGCCCGAGTCGCCGGCGTCACCGGCCCAGTTGTATCGGGCGAGGGTGTCGCGGATCCGTTCCCGCGCGACCAATTCCCAGATCTCCACAGTGATTACTCCTCGCGCGCAGCCTAATACGCGAAAGGGCGATCGCTACTTCACGATGTGGGGCCGGAAACCGATCGGGGCCGCCGGTGTCACGCCGTTGAGGTCGAAGACGGCGATCAGCGCCCGCAGCAGGGCAGGGGACCAGTCCTCGAAGGGCTGGGCGTCGAGGCGACTGAGGACCTCGTCGCGCAGATAATCGATGCCCGACGGCAGGTCGCTCATCGCGCATCCCGATCGCGCCAGGGACCCGGTTCGGTGATCAACGAGCCAGCTCCCTTCGGCGAAAGTTCCCGCCTCGACGCTAAGTGCCGCGCGTCGCCGGTGTACAGCCAACTGGCCAAACTCAAATGTGTCTGCCACGCGCGGGAATGAATCCCGGTCCGAAGTCGTACAACAGGCATGGAACTCAACGCCGCCGCCCGCGACCTCATTGGCAAGGGCGCCGATGCCACGCTGGTCACCCTCAACCCCGACGGCAGCCCCCAGGTCAGCCTGGTCTGGGTGGCGCTGCGGTCGACGCCGGAGGGCGACGAGCTCGTCACCGCACACCTGGCCGCGCACAAGAAGGTTCGCAACGTCCGTCGTGACCCCCGGGTGGCCGTCACCATCGTGTCGCTGGACGGGTTCGGCGCCGGGATGCGGCCATACCTTTCGATCGCCGGGACGGCGCGAATCGTCGAGGGCGGCGCGCCGGAGCTTCTCGCCGAGCTCAACCCGATCCTGGGCGACCCGAACACGAAGTTTCCGCCGGACGGCGCGCCGCCGGGATTTTTGACCCGCATCCGCATCGACAAAGTCGGCGGCATCGGACCCTGGGCGGCCTGACGCCCGATCTGCCACTTCCGCGACGACCGGTAGCGGAATACAGTGGGTGGGTGACGACGGGCGAAGACGGCAGGCACCTGCGCACCTGCCCCCTGTGTGAAGCCATGTGCGGCTTGGAGATTCACGTCGACGGCGGCAGGGTCACCGGCATCCGCGGCAATCGCGACGACGTGTGGAGCCGCGGGCACATCTGCCCGAAGGGCGTCTCACTCGCGGCGCTGCACGACGACCCGGACCGCATCCGCCGGCCCATGATCAAGGTCGACGGGCAATGGCGCGAAGTGGGCTGGGACGCCGCGTTTCGGCGCTGCACCGAATTGCTGACGCCGGTGATCGCCGAGTACGGCATCGGCGCGGTCACCGCCTACACCGGCAACCCGCTCGCGCACTCGTTTTCACTGGCCCGGTATGCGGGCGTCCTGATGGGCATGTCGGGAATGCCGGTCACGTATTCACCGGGCACGGTCGACCAATGGCCGAAGAACCTGTCGTCACACCTGATGTACGGCCTCTGGTGGAACTTCCCGGTGCCCGACATCGAACGCACCGACCTGATGGTCATCATGGGCGCGAACCCCGCCGCGTCGCAGGGCTCACTGCTGGCCGCGCCCGACGTGATGGGCCTGATCGATCGAATACGCGAGCGCGGCAAGGTGATCGTGATCGACCCGGTGCGCACGCAGACCGCGGCCCGCGCCGACGAATGGCTGCCCATCGTGCCCGGGACCGACGCCGCGCTGCTACTGGCGGTGGCGCACACGCTGTTCGACGAAAACCTGATCAATCCGGGACCACACGTCGGCGGTGTCGACACGATGCGCCGAGCCGCCGCGGACTGGCCCCCGGAACGGGTGAGCGCGGTCACCGGTATCGGCGTGGACCGCATCCGGGACTTGGCACGCGAGCTCGCCGGCACCGAGAGATCGGTGGTGTACGGGCGAATTGGCTTGTGCAACCAGGAGTTCGGCAGCCTGGCCAGCTGGATGGTGGACGTCATCAACATCCTGACCGGTCATTTCGACGTGCCCGGGGGAGCGATGTTTCCGCGGCCGGCCGCCTGGTCGATCACCACGCAGCCGCTGCCCGGGCTGGAGGGCGGCCGCGCGGAATTCGGGCGATGGCACACCCGGGTGCGCGGGGCCAAGGAGGTGCTCGGGCAGGCGCCCGTGTCATGCATGGCCGAAGAGATCGCCACCCCGGGAGAAGGGCAGCTCAAGGCGCTGATCACCGTCGCCGGCAACCCGGTGTTGTCCACCCCCGGCGGCGACAAGCTCGACGAGGTGCTGCCGATGCTGGAAGCGATGATCTCCGTTGACCTTTGGCTCAACGAGACGACGCGGCACGCCGACGTGATCCTGCCCGGGCTGTCGCCGCTTGAGCAGCCGCACCACGACGATCTGATCCTGCTCTTCGCGATCCGCAGCATCGCGAACTATTCGGCGCCGGTGTTCGACCCGGGGGATCGCCCGCACGAGTGGGAGATCCTGATCCGGTTGACCGGCCTGTGCACCGGCACGCCGGCCGAAGACGTCGACGTCGCCGCGATCGACGACGGCTTCTTCGATTACCTGGCCTTCACGCGGGGACTCGACGGGGCCGAGATCCGCAAGCTCTACGCGCACGGCGGCCCCGAGCGGATGCTGGACCTCACGCTGCGAACCGGCCCGTTCGGTGACCAGTACGGCAAGAACCCCGGCGGGCTGACGTTGGACCTGCTCAAGGCCAACCCCAACGGCATCGACTTCGGGCCGATGGTGCCGCAGCTGCCCGACATTCTGGACACGCCCGACAAGAAGATCCGGCTCGCCCCGCAGTACCTGCTCGACGACCTGCCCCGGCTGGCCGCCCGGCTGGAGCGACCGGCCGAACCGCTCGTCCTGGTGAGCCGCAGGCATCTGCGCTCCAACAACACCTGGTTGCACAACGTGCCCGCCCTGATGAAGGGAAAGGAGCGGTGCACGTTGCTGATTCACCCCGACGACGCGGCCCGCTGCGGCGTCGCGGACAACGACGTCGTCACGGTGAAGTCCGAGGCCGGCGAAATCAAAGTGCCCGTCGAGGTTACCGACGCGATCAAGCCCGGCGTGGTGTCGATGCCCCACGGCTGGGGACACGGCAAGCCGGGCACCCGGATGGCCGTGGCAAACGGCTCGCCGGGCGCCAACACGAATGTGCTTTCCCCGCCGACGTTTATCGACGAGCCGTCCGGCAACGGCGCACTGAACGGCATACCGGTCACGATCATCGACGACCAAGCCCGGTTCCGTCCCGCGCAAACAACCTGAGCCGCTTAGATGTTTCCCCCGCCGCATCGTTAACGGCGTGCACCGCACTGTGGTTCATCTCACCCGGAGCGCCTCCGGCTGAACCATCGAAGCGAGCCCGTCGTCGGCATAGGCATGACTGCAACAACGCATTTGAGATCCGAGGGCCGACCCGCTCGACGACGGCGCGCGGGGGCGCACGTCGCCGGAACCGCGGTGGCCTTCACCCAGCACCGCTACAACCAAGACGAAGTGGCGCGCGAGCTCACCGAATTCACCGATCCGCGGTTCCTGCGCTTCGCGCAGACGACGGGGGTCGACCAGCGCAGCCTCGCGCTGCCGCTGTCGCGGTACCCGCGGTTGAGCGGATTCACCGAAGCCAACGACGCCTATCTCGAGGTCGCCGTGGACCTCGGCGAGCGGGCGATACGCTCGGCGCTGACCGAGGCCGGCATCGACCCGCACGAGGTGGACACGATTGTGATGGTCTCGAGCACCGGCATCGCGGTGCCGACCATCGACGCGCGATTGATGACACGGATCGGCCTGCGGCCCAACGTCAAACGCGTTCCGCTGTTCGGCCTGGGCTGCGTGGCGGGCGCCGCAGGCATGGCGCGCGTGCACGACTACCTGCAGGGCCACCCCGAGGACGTGGCCGTGCTGCTGTCGGTCGAGTTGTGTTCGCTCACCCTGCAACGCGACGACACCTCGATCCCCGCCCTCATCGGTGTGTCCTTGTTCGGCGACGGCGCCGCCGCCGTGGTCGCCACGGGCGCAGAACGAATTCCGCTGCGCCGCAACGACCGGTCCGCCCCGCGGCTGCTCGCGACCAGGAGTCGCGTGGTTCCCGAGACGGTTGACGTGATGGGGTGGAACGTCGGCTCCAGCGGCTTTCAGCTTGTGATGTCGCGCGACGTGCCGAAAATGGCCGACACCTACCTCCGCGAAGAGGTCGACGGGTTCCTGGCGGACCACGGCCTGTCCCTGGCCGACATCTCGGCCTGGGTGTGTCACCCCGGCGGCCCGAAGGTGCTCGACTCGATCGAGGACGCGCTGGGGCTGCCGCCCGCCGCCCTGCGCCACAGCCGGGACTCGATGCGGGACAACGGCAACATCTCCTCGGCGTCCGTGCTCGACGTGCTGCGCCGGACCGGCAACCAGCCACCTGCGGCGGGGTCTTTCGGGGTCATGCTGGCGATGGGGCCGGGCTTCAGCTTCGAACTGTTGTTGCTGCAGTGGTGACGGGGGAAACCATGTATTACTGCCTGTTCATCCTGGCCATCGCCGCCGAGCGCGTGGTCGAGCTGGCCGTCGCGCAACGCAACACCAAATGGTCACTGGCGCAGGGCGGCAAGGAATTCGGCCGCGACCATTACCCGGCGATGGTCGGCATGCACGCCCTGCTGCTGGTCTCGTGTCTGGTCGAGACTTTCGCGCTGGCGCGGCCGTTCGTCCCGTGGCTGGGTTGGCCGATGCTCACGGTGGTGGCGCTCAGCACGGTGGTGCGCTGGCGCTGCGTGCGCATTCTCGGAAAGCGTTGGAACCCTAGGCTGATCGTGCTCCCGGGAGCACCGCTGGTTCGCGACGGGTTGTATCGATGGGTGCGCCACCCGAATTACGCGGCGGTCACGGCGGAGGTGGCCGCGCTGCCGCTGGTCCACTCGGCGTGGCTGACGGCCATCGCGTTCAGCGTTGCAAACGCGGCGGTGTTGCGCGTGCGGATCCGCGCTGAGAACGCCGCCTTGGGTTATGCGTGAGCGCTCACGGCGCGATGGGGCGATTCGTCCACTCGCGGTCCGGGCGGCGCGTCGAGCGGAACCAGCCGCCCGCCGCGGCGGTACCGCCGTCGGTCGGGACGGTGTGGCCGGTGACGAAGGCCGACAAATCCGAGGCCAGAAACAGGATCACACGCGCCTGGTCCTCCGGCACGCCCATCCGGCCGACCGGAACCCACTGCGGCCACTGGGCCCGCTCGTCGGCCGACAACCATCGCGAGTAGGGCACTTGAAGGGATTCGGTGACGTCGGGCGCGATCGCATTGACCCGCACCCCGCGGCCACCGACCTGCACCGCGAGGCTGCGGGTGAACTGGATGACCGCGGCCTTGAACGCGGCGTAGACGGGGTCTTCCGGGTAGCCGCGCAGGCCCTCGACCGACGACACGTTGACGATCGCACCGGCCCGCCGGGCCACCATCGCGGGCAGGAAGGCGTGGGTGACCAGGAAGACATGATGCAGGTTGATCCGGTAGAGCTCGTCCCAGAGACCGGGATCGGTGTCGGCGAAATTCCCCGGGTGCCGCAGCCAGTGGCCCACGTTGTTGACCAGCACGTCCACCCTGCCGTAGCGATCGAGCACCGATCGCGCCAGGTCGTCGACCGCGGCCGCGAGCCGCACATCGGCAACCACCGCGACGGCCGAACCCCCCGCGTCGGCGATGTCGTCCACGACGCCGGCGGCGAGCCCGCCGTCGATGTCGACGATGACCACGTGGGCGCCCTGCCGGGCGAACAGTCGCGCGGTGGCGGCGCCGATGCCGCCGCCGCCCCCCGTCACCACCGCCACCCGATCATCCAGCAGCGCGTCAGGGCGCGTTTCGTCGTTCATCGCTCATATCTTGGGCCACCGCGAACCGATCGCGAACCCCGGGACGGCAAACAGCCGGAATACCGTCCTATACCCACCCTTAACCGGCGGTAAACCGTGATGTAGCCAACATTCGCGCCGTCTTCACCCGCAGTTTTTCCTGGCCGCCGGTGGGTATTCCGTCCGCACTTAGGAGGATTGCATGGTTAGCACCACCGATCCACGTCGCTTATTGCCAAGTGGCGCAATGAAGCGGCGAGTCCACCACCGCCACAGCCCGCAATCGGTAGCGGTCTCGCTGGCCAGCCGGTTGATCGTGAAGAACACCATCCGTGCGTGGGCGTTTACGCCGAACCTGCACTGGCCGTTCGAATATGTGGACGGCTTCGCGGGATTGATGCCGCGGTTTGGCATTTCGGCGCAGATCGAGCCGGTGCGGCTGGAAAACTGTGCCGCCGAGTGGGTTTGCGCGCCAGGCGCCTCGACCGATCGGGCGATCCTCTACCTGCACGGCGGGGCCTTCCTCACCTGCGGCCTCAACACGCACCGCTCGGTGGTCACCCGATTGTCGAAGGCCGCCGATGCCGCGGTGCTCACCGTCGGATACCGAAAGCTGCCCACCCATCAGATAACCGACGCGATCGACGACGGCATGGACGGGCTGCGCTGGCTGGAGGAACGCGGCTTCACCGGCGACCGGATCGTTGTCGCCGGCGACTCGGCCGGCGGATATCTCGCCTTCATGACCACGCTGCTGGCCATCAACAGCGAGTTCATGAGGCCCGCCGGGATCGCCACGATCTCACCGTTCACCGATGCCGACCCGGCACGAAAGCTCAAGCACCCCAACGCGCGCAAGTGCTCCATGTTCACCCGCGGCGCGTTGTCCATGTTCGCCCGATACCTCAGCCAGGCGCAGGTCCTCGAGGGACGGGGCGATTCGGCCGTGGCATCGCCGGTGGACGCCGAGCTGTCCGCGCTGCCGCCGGTCACCATCCACGCCAGCTCCGACGAGTTGCTGCTTCCCGACGCCGAACTGATGGCAAAGCGCTTGGAAGCCAGCGGAATCCCGTGCGATCTGCATCTCTGGGACAGGCAGATTCACGACTTCCCGTTGGCCGCGGACATCCTGCCGGAGGGCAGGCGGGCCATTCGCTACATCGGTGACTTCGTCAAGGACGTCACCGCGGCGGCCTCGCCGTGGCGCCACCACCTGCATGCCACCGCCGCGGCGGGCTAACACAGTCGTCGTAATCGGCTGCACCACAACCCATCTGATGATCGGCCAGCGCCCGCACCCGGTTCTACGCTGTTCGCTCCGGCCCGGCGCCGGGCCCTCGAGAGGGACCCCGCCCTGCGGATCGCCGGGTGGGGCGTCGCCGACGGAAACGTCGCCGGAAAGGCCATCGTCGCGCTCGGGCATCCACGGCCGGTCGCCCACGGTCCCACCGTCCAACACGCGGCGGCACCCACGCCTCCTCGCGGCCGGCGAGGGCGCGATCGAGATTGGCCGTCCCGATTCACCCGGCTGCCGATACAGTTGGTCGTGATGAGCCGACCATCCCCTCCTGTGTTGACCGTGCGGTACGAGGGATCCGAGCGCACGTTCGCCCCGGGCAACGACGTAGCGATCGGGCGCGACCTACGCGCAGACGTGCGCGTGGCGCATCCGCTGATCTCCCGCACCCACCTCATCGCCCGTTTCGACCAGGGCCGATGGGTCGCCATCGACAACGGCAGCCTCAACGGCCTGTTCGTGAACCACCATCGCGTGTCCATGGTCGACATCCAGGACGGCACGCGCGTCAACATCGGCAACCCGGACGGTCCGGCGCTGACCTTCGAGGTCGGCCGCCACCAGGGCTCGGCCGGACGGCCCCCGCTGACGGCGTCGATACCGATCGTCAACCCCGCCACCGCGGCGAGCCCGCAGGCTTCCGCGCCTCAGCCCGGCGCGCCATGGCCCGGCCAGCAGTCGGCGTCGGCCGCCTTTCGGCAGCCCAGCGGCCCGCAGCCCGTCCACCCGCCGAGCGCGCCGCAGCCCGTTCATCCGCCGAGCGGATCGATGCCCAGCCAGCCGTCGGCCGCCCAGCCCCGGTACCCGACCGGTGGCCAGCCGGCGGCACCACCCAGCGGGCCGCAGCACGCCCCCCAGATCTACCGCTCGCAGTCGATGAATCTGCCCCCGGCCCAGGCCGCGCAGCCGCCGGGGCTGGAGACTCAGCGCGTCAGCGGTGACGCGTCGAACCTCGCGACGTCGATGATGAAGATCCTGCGGCCGGGCCGGGCGGTCGAGTCGACCCCGGGCGCAATCAAGATCGGCCGCGCCAACGACAACGACATCGTCATCCCCGAGGTGCTTGCGTCGCGGCACCACGCCACCCTGGTCCCGACGCCGCACGGCACCGAGATCCACGACAACCGCAGCATCAACGGCACCTTCGTCAACGGCGCGCGGGTCGACTCGGCGGTGCTGCACGACGGCGACGTGGTCACCATCGGCAACATCGACCTCGTCTTCGCCGGCGGCACCCTGGCTCGCCGCGACGAGAGCGCCACCGCCACCCGCACCGGCGGGCTGGACGTGCGCGGTGTGACGTGGACGATCGAGAACAACAAGACGCTGCTGGACGACATCTCGCTGGGCGCGCAGCCCGGCACGCTGACGGCGGTGATCGGCCCCTCCGGGGCGGGCAAGTCGACGTTCGCCCGACTGGTCGCGGGGTACACGCACCCGACCCGCGGCACGGTCGCGTTCGAGGGCCACAACGTCCACGCCGAGTACGCCTCGCTGCGCAGCAGGATCGGCATGGTGCCCCAGGACGACGTGGTGCACGGCCAGCTCACGGTGCAGCAGGCGTTGATGTACGCCGCCGAGCTGCGACTGCCGCCCGACACCACCAAGGACGACCGGGCTCAGGTGGTGGCCCGGGTGCTCGAGGAGCTGGAGATGACCCAGCACCTGCACACCCGCGTCGACAAGCTCTCCGGTGGCCAGCGCAAGCGCGCGTCGGTCGCCCTGGAGCTGCTGACCGGGCCGTCGCTGCTGATCCTCGACGAGCCGACCTCCGGCCTGGACCCCGCGCTGGACCGCCAGGTGATGACCATGCTGCGGCAACTCGCGGACGCGGGCCGCGTGGTGCTCGTCGTCACCCACTCGCTGACCTACCTGGACGTGTGCGATCAGGTCCTACTGCTGGCCCCGGGCGGCAAGACCGCGTTCTGCGGCCCGCCCAGCCAGATCGGCCCCGCCATGGGGACCACGAACTGGGCCGACATCTTCAGCACGGTCGCCGGCGATCCGGACGGGTCCAAGGCGCGCTACCTGGCGCGCACGGGACCGCAGCCGCCACCGCCCCCGGCGCAACAGCCCGCCGACCTCGGCGACCCCTCGCACACCAGCCTGTTCCGGCAGTTCTCCACGATCGCCAGGCGGCAGGTCCGGTTGATCTTCTCCGACCGCGGCTACTTCGTGTTCCTGGCGCTGCTGCCGTTCATCATGGGTTCGCTATCCATGTCGGTGCCCGGCACCGTCGGCTTCGGCACCCCCAATCCGATGGGCGCCGCGCCCAACGAGCCGGGTCAGATCCTGGTGCTGCTCAACGTCGGCGCGGTGTTCATGGGAACGGCCCTGACCATCCGCGACCTCATCGGTGAACGCCCGATCTTCCTGCGCGAACAGGCGGTCGGCCTGTCCACCACCGCCTACCTGCTCGCGAAGGTCTGCGTCTACACGGTTTTCGCCATCATCCAATCGGCGATCGTGACGATCATCGTGCTGCTGGGCAAGGGCGGGCCGACCCACGGGGCCGTCGCACTGGGCCGGCCCGGCCTCGAGCTGTTCGTCGACGTGGCGTTGACGTGCGTGGCCTCGGCGATGCTGGGGTTGGCGCTGTCGGCCGTCGCCAAGTCGAACGAACAGATCATGCCGCTGCTCGTCGTGGCGGTCATGTCGCAGCTGGTGTTCTCCGGCGGCATGATCCCGGTGACCGGACGGGTGGGTTTGGACCAGATGTCCTGGGCGACGCCCGCGCGCTGGGGGTTCGCCGCGTCGGCCTCCACCGCCGACCTCACCGCGTTGGTGCCCGGCCCGCTCAGCCCGAAGGACTCCCACTGGCGTCACACGCCGGGCGCGTGGTGGTTCGACATCGCCATGCTGGTGCTGATCAGCCTCTTCTACCTGGGCTTCGTCCGCTGGAAGATCCGCCTGCGGGGCGGCTGAGGCCCCGCCGGTCAGGCCCCTTTGCGCATCACCTGGTCGGCCGCGGCGCGCATGCGATCCGACAGCGCAAGGAGATCGTGCTCGCCGACGCCGAGCGGAAGGGTGTAGGCCAGCTGGCGCAATTCGACCGAGTAGTTGCGCAGGTCGTCACGGAGGCGTGTCTCAACAGTGGGCATGACTTCTCCCTCAGGCTGCGGCTGGGCAGAGTGCCCGGTCCCCGTCGACCGGCCGGTATGCAAATCTTCGCAGTCCCTCCCCACAACGGCGAGAGCGCCGATGCGAATTAACGGGAGTTTGACAGCGTCTTTACAGTCCGGGCCTCGGCCCGGCCTACCGTCACGGCGAAATCCCCGGCGCGATCTCGCCGTGGCGTTACGCTGACGCTGCTCGGTGTAAGGCTCGCGGAAAGGCACAGGCGCCCGGATGGACTTCGAACTCGACGCCGGGCAGCACGCATGGCTGACCGAGGTCCGCGAGTTCCTCCGCGACAACGTCACCGCCGAGTTGCGAGCCGAGCTGGCCCAGCATGACCTGGAGTTCCCCGACGGCGAGGTGGCGCGGTTCCGCCGCAAGATCGGGGAGAGGGGCTGGTTCGGGCTGAACTGGCCGCGCGAGTACGGCGGACTCGGCCTGGGCGCCGTCCATTTGCATCTGCTCGCCAGCGAATTCGAGTACTGGGGCGTGCCCGGCCCGGATCTGACGGTCACGTCGGTGGCGCCGATGATCATGCGGCACGGCACCGAACGAAACAAGACCGAATGGCTGCCGCCGATCGCCAGGGGCGAAATGGTCTGCGCCGTCGGCTATTCCGAGCCCGAGGCGGGTACCGACCTGGCCAGCCTGCGCACCAGCGCGGTGCGCGACGGCGACGAGTGGGTGATCAACGGCACCAAGATCTGGAACAGCGGCGCTCAGCGCGCCACCCACGAGTGGCTGTGTGTCCGCACCGATCCCAACGCCGTTCGCCACCGGGGCATCTCGGTCATCATCGTGCCGATCGACAGCCCCGGCGTGACGATCCGGCCGCTGTACGCGTGGTCGGGCTATCGCACCAACGAGGTGCACTTCCGCGACGTGAGCGTCCCGGTCACCAACCTGGTGGGCGAGGTCAACCGCGGCTGGACGTACATCACCGGTGCGCTTGACCTCGAACGCGGCGCCCTGACCAACGCCGGCGACCTGCGGCGCGCCGTGGAGGAGCTGCGTGACCTCGCGCGGCGGCCGCGCCGGGACGGCACGGTGCCGGCCGAGAGCGCGTCGCTGCGACGCCGGCTTGCGCAGGCCGAGGCCGACGTGGCGGTCGCCACGCTGATGGGGTACGAGGCGGCCTCGATCCTCGACAGCGGCGTGATCCCGTCGGTGGAGGTCAGCGTCGAGAAGGTGTTCACCAGTGAACTGCGCCAGCGCATCGCCGTGCTCGCGCTCGATCTCCTCGGCCCGGACGGGTTGCTGGCGCACCGCAGCCAAAACGCGCCGCTGGCCGGCAAGTTCGAGCGACTGTACCGGGCCGCGCCCCTGATGCGTTTCGGCGGCGGGACCAACGAGGTGCTTCGCGACATCATCGCCCAGCGCGGGCGCAAGATGCCCAGCTACGGGCGCTGACGGGGCGACCGGACACCATGAGAGCGATCCCCACCGCTGAACAGCGCCAGTTCGCCTCTTCGCTGCGCGCCCTGCTGGCGGCCGAGTGCCCGGTGGAGTTGGTGCGCGGGCTCAGCGAACCGGGTGCCGACCGCCGCACCCCGGCGCTGCACAAGGCCCTGACCGACGCGGGCGTCCCCGGCCTGGCCCTGGCGGAGGAATACGGCGGGGCCGGCGGCTCGCTGGACGACCTCGCCGTCTTCTACACCGAGGCCGGCCGCGCGCTGTGCCCGACGACCATCCACAGCAGCATCCAGGCCGCGCTCGCCATCGACCAGCTCGGCTCACCGGACGCCAAGGCGGCCTTGCTGCCGGACCTGGCGCGCGGGTCGACCCGGGGTACCACGGCGCTCTTCAGCGCGCGCGACGCCGCCGTGGTGTCGGCCTCGGTGCGCGCCGAACCCGTGTCGGCGCAGTGGCGGCTGACCGGCGCCGCGGACTACGTCGCCGACGCCGACGTCGCCGACGTCATCGTGATTTCGGCTGCCGCGCAAGGGCATACGCTGGTCTTCGTCGTCGACGCCCGAGCGACCGGCGTGACGATGGAGGCCCTCGCCATGGCGGGCGGGCACCGCGCGTTCACGGTCCGCTTCGACGGCGTCCTGGTCACCGGCGACGCGCTGCTCGGTGACGCCCCCGCGTCGGCCTTGCGGCGGGTGGCCAACGCGGCGGTGGCCCTGGGGTCGCTCGACCTGGTGGGCGTAGGGGAGGCGGTCATCGACCGCACCGTCGACTACACCACCGTGCGTCACCAATTCGGGCGGCCCATCGCGTCCTTCCAGGCCGCCCAGCATCTGGTCGCCGACATGCATATCGCCCTGGCGGCGGCGCGACTGGCCGCGCATGCGGCCGTCTTCTGGATCGCGCACGGCCACACGGCAACCCGGGAGACCGCCATCGCGCGGATGCACGCGGCCACCGCCGCCCGGCTGATCACGTTGGACGCCCACCAATTGCACGGCGGCATGGGGTATGTCACCGAGACCGATCTGCACCTGTGGACCGAGCGGGCGCGGCTGGGCTCGACGTGGGGCGGCGGGGCGGACGTCGCCGCGTCGTGGCTGGAGGAAACCTTGGATGCAGAGGAGGGCCGGTGATTCAGGACAGCTTGATCGACGCCGAATCGGCGTCGCGGGTCGGCACCGTCGCGGCGTCCGCGACGGGCGAGGTGAACCGGCGCGACTGGCAGCGATGGGCGGCCGCGGTCGGTGACCACAACCCGCTGTATTTCGACCCGGATCACGCCAGGGCCAACGGGTTTCGCGACATCATCTGCCCGCCGCTTTTCCTGCAGTACGCCGTGCTCGGCGTGACCCACCTGCAAGCGCTGCGCCCCGACGGTTCCTCCGGCGCGATCTCCGGCAGCCTCGCGTTTCCCCGCGCGCCCAAGCGGATGGCCGGCGGGGAGAGCTTCACCTTCCACCTGCCGGCCTACCACCGCGACGACATCGAGATGGTCCGCACCATCGACTCCATCGTCGAAAAGGAGGGCCGATCGGGCAGATTCGTTCTGGTCACCTGGACCACCGTGTACCGCAACCAGCACCGCGAACTGCTCGCCGAAGCCTCGACCTCGATGATCGCCCGCCCCTAGGAGCGCCATGACCGACCAAGTCTTTTACGAGGACGTCGAGGTGGGCCACCGGATGCCCGAACTCACCGTGACCGTCGACGAAACGCAGCTGTTCTTCTTCAGCGCCGCGACCTACAACGGCCATCGCATCCACTACGACAAGGACTGGGCGCGCACGGTCGAGGGGTACGACGACGTGCTGGTGCACGGTCCGCTGCAGGCCGCGCTCCTCGGCCGCGCCATCGGGGACTGGATCGGCGGGCGAGGCCGCCTGGTGTCCTTTTCCGTGCAGAACCGTGCGGTCGCCCACCCCGGGCAACCCCTGAGCTTCGGCGGGACGATCACCGGCAAACGCCTCTCCGACGACGGCGCGGGGCTGGTGGACCTCGACATCGCGGGCCGCCGCCAGGACACCGTGCTCATGCCGGGCACGGCGACGGTCGCGCTGCCCCGACGCGGGGCGCCTCCGGAAGCCGATCAGTGACCGGGCTGCGCGGCGAGGCCGCGATCGTCGGCATCGCGGAGCTGCCGGCGCAGCGCCGCCCCACCCGCCCGCCGCTGTTCACCCTCGACCAGTACGCGCTGCTGGCCAAGATGGTGGTCGAGGACGCGGGCGTCGACCCCGCCTGCGTCAACGGCCTGCTGACGCACGGCATCGCCGAGTCGACGATGTTCGCACCCGCCACCCTGTGCGAATACCTCGGCCTGGCACTGGATTTCGGGGAGCGCGTCGACCTGGGCGGGGCCACCGCCGCGGGCATGATCTGGCGGGCCGCCGCCGCCGTGGAGCTCGGCATCTGCGACGCGGTGCTGGCCGTGGTCCCCGGCTCGGCGTCGCAGCCGCAGTCCGAGAAGCGACCACCACCGGCACCGAATTGGTATGGCGCGTCGTCGAACAACTACGGATCGCCGCAAGCCGAATTCGAGATCCCGTACGGCAACGTGGGCCAGAACGCGCCGTACGCGCAGATCGCCCAGCGCTACGCCGCCGAATTCGGCTACGACCCTTCCACGCTGGCCAAGATCGCGGTCGACCAACGCACCAACGCGTGCGCCCACCCCGGCGCGGTGTTCCACGGCACCCCGCTCACGGTCGACGACGTGCTCGCCAGCCCGATGATCGCCGACCCGATCCACATGCTGGAGACCGTGATGCGGGTGCACGGGGGAGCGGGCGTGCTGATCGCCAACGCCGACATCGCCCGTCGCGGTCGCCACCGGCCGGTGTGGGTCACCGGCTTCGGCGAACACATCGCTTTCAAGACCCCGACCTACGCCGAAGACATGCTGCGCACCCCGATCGCCCGCGCCGCCGACCGGGCCTTCGCGATGGCCGGCCTGACCCGGTCCGAGGTGGACATGGCGTCGATCTACGACTGCTACACGATCACCGTGCTGATGAGCCTGGAGGACGCGGGCTTCTGCGGCAAGGGCGAGGCGATGGCGTGGATCGCCGGCCACGACCTGACCTACCGCGGCGACTTTCCGCTCAACACCGCCGGCGGCCAGCTGTCCTACGGGCAGGCCGGCATGGCCGGCGGCATGCACCACGTCGTCGACGGCGCCCGGCAGGTCATGGGCCGGGCCGGCGACGCGCAGGTGCGCGACTGCCACACCGCGTTCGTCACCGGCAACGGCGGCATCATGAGCGAGCAAGTCGCGCTGCTGATGCGGGGGGACTAGCGATGAGTGTCCCCGTTCCCGAGCCCACGCCGGTGTCACGCCCCTTCTGGGACGGCCTGGCCCGCCACCGCATCGTGGTGCAGTACTCGCCCTCGCTGGCGCGCCACGTGTTCTACCCGCGCACGCTGGCCCCGGGAACGCTGGCCGACGACCTCGAATGGCGCGAAATCGACGGCGCCGGAACGCTGTATACGTTCACGATCGCCCGCCGGCCCACCGCGCCACCGTGGGCCGACGCCTTGCCGCAGCTGCTCGCGGTCGTGCAGTGGGACGCGGGGCCGAAGTTCAGCACCGAGTTGGTCGACGTCGACCCCGGCGACGTCGGAATCGGCATGCGGGTGCGGCCGGTGTTCTACGATCTGCCCGAAAACGGAATCACCCTATTGAAGTACCGGCCGGCATGAGCGGCCCGGCGATGCGGGCGGAGGTTCACATGGACGGCCCCCTTGACGGCGTCCGGGCGATGCTGCGCGAGTTGGACGCCGGATTCCCGCGCATCGAGACCATGACCGCCGACGAGGCCCGCGCCGCCGTCGCGCAGCGACGCCAGCCGGTCAACAACATCGACGACGTCCGCCGCACCGAGGACCGGTCGATCCCCGGCCCCGCCGGCGCCATCCCCGTGCGGGTCTACCACCCCCATGGCGACACGCGCGACGAGCGCCCCGCGATCGTGTTCTGCCATGGCGGCGGATTCGTGTTGTGCGACATCGAATCCCACGACGGCTTCTGCCGCGCGCTGGCCCGCGGCACCGAGGCCGTCGTGGTGTCGGTCGGGTACCGCCTCGCGCCCGAACACCGCGCCCCCGCGGCCGCACTGGACGCGTTCGCGGCGTTCTGCTGGGTGATCGACCACGCCGCCGAACTCGGCATCGACCCGGTGCGGACCGCCGTCGCCGGCGACAGCGCCGGCGGCAACCTCGCCGCCGTCACCGCCATCCTCTGCCGGGACCGGGCGGTCGCCCCGCCGGCCGCGCAGCTGCTGATCTACCCGGTAATCGACCCGTCCTTCGACACCGAGAGCTATCGGCGCTGCGCCACCGGCTACTTCCTCACCCGCGCCGCCATGCGGTGGTACTGGGGCCAATACCTGGACAGCACAACGCTTTTGGATCCGCCACACCTGGTCGCGCCGGCGCGCGCGGCTTCGCACGCCGACCTGCCACCCGCCGTGATCGTCACCGCCGGCCTCGATCCGCTACACGGCGAGGGCCGCGACTATGCGTGCCGACTGCGCGACGCGGGGGTGCCCGTGGTGCACCGCGACTTCCCGGACCTGTTCCACGGCTTCCTGACCATTCCCGCTTTCCCCCCGGCGGCCTCGGCGCAGGCCATGATCTACGCCGACCTTCGGGAACTGCTGCAACCCACCGTCTGCGAGTCGACATGACCCCGAAGACAGACACCGACGTCATCGTCATCGGGGCCGGGTTCGCCGGGCTCTACGCCGTGCACCGGGCGGCCTCGGCCGGCCTGTCGGTGATCGGCCTCGAGGCGGCGCCCGACGTGGGCGGCACCTGGTACTGGAACCGGTACCCCGGCGCCCGGTGCGACGTCGAAAGTGTCGACTACTCCTACTCGTTCGACGACGCGCTGCAGCAGGACTGGACGTGGAGCGAACGGTTCGCCGCGCAACCGGAGATCCTCGCCTACCTGCGGCACGTCGCGGACCGATTCGATCTGCGCCGGCACTATCGATTCGAGGTCGACGTGGTCGGCGCGGCCTTCGAGCAAGCCCAATGGCGGATACGAACCCGCGACGGGCGGACCCACGCCGCGTCGTTCCTCGTCTGCGCGACGGGTTGCCTGTCGGCGGTCAACCGTCCGGCCATCCCCGGCGTCGACGACTTCGCGGGCGAGGTGTACTTCACCGCCGCCTGGCCGCGCGAGGACCCCGACCTGCGTGGCAAACACGTGGGCCTGATCGGCACGGGATCGTCTGGCATTCAAGCGGTTCCGATCGTCGCCGCGCAGGCCGATCGGCTGGTGGTGTTCCAGCGATCGGCGAACTACAGCATCCCGATGCCCAACCGCCCCTGGACGCCGGAGGAGCAACAACAGATTCGGGAGCAGTATCCCGAGCGGCGCCGCATGTCGGCCTATGCGGCGGCCGGCACCCCGCACGGCACCTACCACAAGCGGGCCGTCGACACCGAACCGCAGGAACGCGCCGAGGCGTTGTGGCGGCGCTGGCGCGAGGGCGGCGTGCTGTTCGCCAAGACGTTCCCCGACCAGAACTCCGACCTCGCGGCCAACGACATCGCCCGTGAGTTCGCCGAGCAGCGGGTCCGCGAAATCGTCGCCGACCCCGAAGTGGCCACCGACCTCATCCCCGTCGACCACCCGATCGGGTCGAAGCGAATCTGCACCGACGGCGGCTATTACGACGCGTTCAACCGCGACAATGTCGCGCTGGTCAACCTGCGTCGCGAGCCCATCGAGGCGATCACCGCCGACGGCGTGCGCACGGGCGCGGCGACCTATCCCTGCGATGTCCTGATCTTCGCCACCGGCTTCGACGCGCTGACCGGCGCGCTGACCCGCATCGATCCACAGGGGCCCGGGGGAGTGCGGCTGAGCGACGTCTGGGCGGACGGCCCGGTGACGTTCCTGGGCCTGATGGTGCCCGGCCTGCCGAACCTGTTCACCATCAGCGGCCCGGGCAGTCCCTCGGTGCTGGCCAACATGGTGCTGCACGCCGAGGTGCAGGTCGATTGGGTCACCGAGCTGATGTTGACCGCCCGCCGCCTCGGGGTGACGGAGGTGGAACCGCGCCGCGACGCCGCCGACACCTGGACCGACCACGTCGCCGAGGCGGCCGAGCAGACGTTGTTCCCGAGGGCGGCCTCGTCCTGGTACCTGGGCGCGAACATCGAGGGCAAGAAACGAATCTTCATGCCCTACGCCGGCGGGTTCGGCACGTATCGGCGCCACTGCGACGAGGTGGCCCGTCGGCACTACGCCGGGCTGGTGCTGACCACCCGATGATCGAGACGGTCCAGCAGCTGCTGCGGCAACGCCGCAACGACGACACCCCGGCGCTGGCCTCCGGCGACCGCGTGTGGACCTGGCGCGAACACCTCGCCGAGGCCGAGGCGCAGGCCGCCGCGTTGATCGCCCTCGCCGACCCCGCCCGCCCGCTGCACGTCGGCGCCCTGCTGCCCAACTCCCCGGCGATGCTGCGCGCCATGGCGGCGGCCGCGCTGGGCGGCTACGTGCTGTGCGGCATCAACACGACGCGGCGCGGGGCGGGCCTGCTGGCCGACATCCGGCGCTCCGACTGTCAGCTGCTGCTGGTCGACCCCGAGCACGTCGCCCTACTGGATGGCCTGGAGCTCAACGGGATTCAGGTGCTCGACGTAACCGGCCGGCGCTACGCCGACCTGGTGGCCGCGGCGCCGGCCCTGGTCCCGCATCGCGAGGTCGCCGGCGGCGACACCCTGATGATGATCTTCACCTCCGGGACCAGTGGCGACCCGAAGGTCGTGCGGCTCGCCCACGCGATGACCGTCATGTGCGGCGCCAGCCTGATCTACCAGTACGACGTCACCGCCTCAGACGCCTGCTACCTGTCGATGCCGCTCTTCCACTCCAACGGCGTCGCCGCCGGATGGGCGGTTGCCATCGGGGCCGGCGCGACCATGGTCCCGGCCCGGTTCTCCCCGTCGCGGTTCCTCGACGACGTGCGCCGCTACCGCGTGACGTACCTCAACTATGTCGGCAAGCCGCTCGCCCTGATCCTGTCCACCCCCGAGCGCCCCGACGACGCGGACAACACGTTGCGCGTGGCCTTCGGCAACGAGGCGACCGACCGCGACATCGCCGAATTCGCAAGGCGTTTCGGGTGCCGGGTGGTCGACAGCTTCGGTTCCAGCGAATTCGCGGTGATAGTCGTCCGGGAGGACGGCACCCCGCCCGGATCGATCGGCCGGCCGTATCCGGGGGTGAGCGTCTACAACCCGGAGACGCTGCGCGAATGCGCCGTCGCCCAATTCGACGAGCACGGGGCGCTGACCAACTTCGACGACGCGGTGGGCGAGCTCGTCAACACCCAGGGCGCGGGGCCGTTCGTCGGCTACTACAACGATCCGGACGCCACCGCCCAGCGGATGCGGCATGGCATGTACTGGTCCGGTGACCTGGCCTACCGCGACGCCGACGGCTGGATCTACCTGGCCGGGCGGACGGCGGATTGGCTGCGGGTGGACGGCGAGAACCTGGCGGCGGGCCCGATCGAACGGATTTTGGAGCGGCTGCCCGAGGTCAGCCAGGTCGCCGTCTACGGGGTGCCCGACGAGCGGGTGGGCGATCAGGTGATGGCCGCGCTGGTGTTGCGCCCGGGCGCGCGGTTGGGGCCCGACGAGTTCGCGAGTTTCCTTGCCGCGCAACCCGATCTGTCGCCGAAGGGCTGGCCGCGGTACGTGCGGATCAACGTCGACCTGCCCACCACGGCGACGAACAAGATCCTCAAACGCGCGCTGATCGCCGCGGGCGCGAGCGCGCAGGGCGGCGTGCTGTGGACCCGCGCGGCGCGCGAGAGGACATACCGTCCGGAGCGCACCCCCGGCCGGCAGGTCCCGGTGAGCTAGGCGACGGTTTCCTGCGGCGCTTCCCCGAACCGCGCCAGTACCAGGGTGGCGGACACGGCCACCACAAACCCCGTGATCACCAACCAGCCGAGCCCGTC
This sequence comes from Mycobacterium sp. E3339, assembly GCF_001666915.1. Taxonomy (NCBI): domain Bacteria; kingdom Bacillati; phylum Actinomycetota; class Actinomycetes; order Mycobacteriales; family Mycobacteriaceae; genus Mycobacterium; species Mycobacterium sp. E3339. The sequence goes on from NZ_LZIZ01000212.1 coordinate 44,868, forward strand.
GCGCGCGTTGTCGCCCAGCCAGACCACCCCGACGAACGCGGGCGCGATGGTCTCACCGACGACCATCCCGGCGACGGCGGTCGTGACGGATCCGCGGTGCAGGGCGGAGGTCAGCAGCAGGAAACCCGCGACCCCGCCCGCGGCCGCCGCGTACAACGCCGGGTTGGTGTAGAAGGCGCGCCGGGTCGGGTCGATCACCTCGATCAGCCGGACACCGACCTCAATGACACCGAAACCGGTTCCGGCCGCCAACCCCAACGCCAGCGCCCGCGGGCGGTCCGGCAGCCGGCCCGCAACGGCGCCGGCGACGAACACCACGGCCACCACGCCCAGCAATGCCCAGCCCAGCCCGGCCGGAGCGTGCCGGAAGTGCCCGGGGCCGGCCGCCAGCGCGAGCGCGACGAGGCTCACGCACACCACGCCCACCGCCGTCCATTCCGCCCGCGACAGCCGGGCCGACAGCAGCCACGCGGACGCGACGCCGGTGACCGCGATCGAGGCGGCCAGCGCCGCGGCGACCACGTAGATCGGCACGAGTCGCAGCGCCGCCACCTGGAGCAGGAAGCCGAGCCCGTCCAAGCCGACGCCGACGAGGTAGCGCCACTGGCGGGCGGCGCGCATCAGCAGCACGGTGTCGACGCCCGAGCCGCTGCCCGCTTCCACCGATCGCGTCGCGGCCGCCTGCAACACCGACGCCGTGCCGTAACAGACCGAGCAGCCCAGCGCGAGGAGGAAGCCGATCAGCACACGTCGAACAATAGGCGCACCGCTCACGCGGTGGCGCGTCAGCTGAGAATCCGCTGAACAAATGTTTGGGCGTTGCGGGATCCGGGCACGCGGGGTGTAACGCATCGCGCCAGGTCCAGCCACACAGCATTTGCAATAGTGAACAGGCGTGCCTTCTGTATGGCGCCTGAAAAACGTCGTGTTGCCTGATAGTACAACCTAATTCAATATCGACGTTTAAAGTCGGTGTACAAGTGTGTACTCTGATTGCATGGCTGAGCGCGGCGCTGAACCCCAGGTCCCACGCGGGCGTCGGCTGTTCCTGCGAGCGGTCCGGCGGCTGTTCAGCCCGCTGCAGCCGGACGATTACCTCGAGATGATCAACCCGCTGTGGACCACCAAGGAGCTGCGCGGGAAGGTCGAGGGCATCGAGGCCCAGGGCTCGGAAGCGGCCAGCGTCCTGATCCGCCCGGGGTACGAGTGGCCCGGCCACAAGCCCGGACAGTACGTGCGCCTCGGCGTGGTCATCGACGGCGTCTACCACTGGCGTGCTTACTCGCTGACGTCTGATCCCAGGCCCGACGACGGGCTGATCAGCGTCACGCCGAAGAGGGTCGACGGTGGCGTCGTGTCGCCGTATCTCGTGCACAAGATTCAGCCGGGCGATCTGGTGCGGCTCGGCGAGATCGAGGGCGTCTTCACCCTGCCGGACCCGCTGCCGCCGAAGCTGCTGTTCATCAGCGCCGGCAGCGGCATCACGCCGATAATCAGCATGCTGCGCGACCTCGACCATCGCGACGAATTGCGCGACGCGGTGGTCATCCATTCGGCGCGGACCCGCGAGCAGGCCATGTTCCTGCCGGCCCTGGAAGAGCTCGAGGAACGCCACGAAGGGCTGCGGCTGGATCTGCGCCTCACCTCCGAGCAGGGGCGCCTGACACCCGAGGAGCTGGACGACGTGTGCCCGGACTGGCGGGAACGCGAGGCGTTCTGCTCGGGTCCGGGGGAAATGCTCGACGCCCTGATCGAGCACTGGAAAGAGAACGGGGATTGCGATCGCCTGCACTTCGAGCGGTTCCAGCCCAAGATCGGCGGCGACGCCAACGCCGGCGAGGGCGGCACCGTCTGCTTCTTGGACAGTGAGAAGGAAGTCGAATGTGACGGTGGCACATCCATTCTCGAAGCCGGCGAGAAGGCGGGACTCAATCTTGCGTTCGGCTGCCGGATCGGAATTTGTCATACCTGTGTCGGGACGCTGAAGTCGGGCAAGCTGCGCGACCTGCGCTCGGGCGACGTGATCGAGCCGACGGAGCAAGACGTGCGGATCTGCATCAACACCGCCGAGGGCGACGTCGAACTCGAACTGTGATGGAAAGGAGCGGCTCGTGACAACTGCCGTTAAAAGGGCCGGGGAGAGCCCGCTGTCCCGGTTGGGGGAGCAGGAACTGGAAAAACTCGCCAAGGAATTCGACGCGATCCACGACGAGGTGTTCGCCGACCTCGGCGACCGCGACCGGCGCTACATCAAGAACGTCATCTCGGCACAACGTCAGATCGTGGTGGCCGGCCGAATCCTGTTGCTGGCGTCGCGGTCCAAGACCGCGTGGCTGCTGGGCACCGCCTGCCTCTCCATGGCCAAGATTCTGGAGAACATGGAGATCGGCCACAACGTGATGCACGGCCAATGGGATTGGATGAACGATCCCGACATCCACTCGTCGGTCTGGGACTGGGACACGGCCTCGACGGCCGAGTCGTGGAAGCACTCGCACAACTACATCCATCACACGTTCACCAACATCCTCGGCAAGGACAAGGATCTCGGCTACGAGATCATGCGCATCGACCCCAATCAGAAATGGGCTCCGCGCTACCTGGGCCAACCGATCTACAACCTGCTGCTGACGCTGCTGTTCGAGTGGGGCGTGGCCGTCCACGACATGGACATCGACGCCATCCGCAAGCGCGAAAAGCCGTGGTCGGAGGTGCGCAAGGACCTACGGGGCATCGGGGTCAAGGCGCGCGCGCAGATCTACAAGGACTACCTCGGCTGGCCGGCCATCAGCGCCGGCGCGTTCGCGCTCACCCAGTTGGCGCTGGGCGGCCGGCTCGAACAGCCGTCGCAATCCCGCATCGCCAGAAGGCTGCGCAGGGTGTCGAAGGGCCGTCGCGCCGGCGCCGCGGCGAACTTCCTCGACAAAGTCGCGCCCGGCGTCGAGAGCACCTACCTACGCACCCTGGCCGCCGACGCGCTGGCCAACGTCATCCGCAACGTGTGGGCGCACGCCATCATCTTCTGCGGCCACTTCCCGGACCAGACCTACACGTTCACCCAGGAAGAGGTCGAGAACGAGACGCGCGGCGGTTGGTACGTGCGCCAATTGCTCGGCGCCGCGAACATCGACGGCAGCCCCCTGTTCCACATCATCAGCGGCAACCTGGGCTATCAGGTGGAGCACCACCTCTACCCGGACATGCCGAGCAGTCGCTACTCGGAGATCGCGCCACAGGTCAAAGAGATCTGCGAGCGCTACGAGCTGCCGTACAACTCCGGTCGTTTCGGCAAGCAGTGGGGGATGGTGCACCGCAGCATCTTCCGGCTGGCCTTCCCGGGCGGAGCGCCGCGGCCGAAGCCCGGCCCCTACCACGGCAACGTCCACCGGCCCGATCCCGACCGGCCCAGCGAGGGCGACCGCTTCCGAGATCGGGTCCCGGCCGAACACCCGGCCGCCGGTCCCGAACACGACTCCGCCGGCGTCGAGGTGCAGCCGCCGCCGCGGGGCAAGGACTGACGCGCGCCGCAGATCGGCGAGTCTGAACCATTTTCGCCGGCCCGCCGTGTCTCATCATCGATGATGCACGGCATGGGCGAACCGAAAGCAGACACCGACGCGCCGGACGCTTCCGACGGGTACGGGTTTCCCGCGTGGCTGTGGCGTCGGCTGGACGAGCACCCGCCGCCGGGCGTCCGGCGGGCGCAGCGATGGCGCAGCCCGCTGCGGGGTCCGTGGCTGACCTCGGTGTTCGGCTCGGTGCTGCTGGTGACGCTGCCGATCGTCATAATCACCGGCCTGCTGTCCTACGTCGCCTACGGGCCGCGGTTCGGCCAGGCCATTCCGGGCGACGTCGGGTGGCTCAAGCTGCCGACGTTCGATTGGCCCACCACCCCTTCGTGGCTGTACCGGCTCACCCAGGGGCTGCACGTCGGGCTCGGGCTCGTCCTGATCCCGGTGGTGCTGGCCAAACTATGGTCGGTGATACCGAGGCTGTTCGCCTGGCCGCCCGCCCGGTCGACAGCCCAACTGCTGGAACGGGTTTCGTTGCTGATGCTGGTCGGTGGCATCCTGTTCGAAATCATCACCGGCGTGCTGAACATCCAGTACGACTACATCTTCGGTTTCAGCTTCTACACCGCGCACTACTTCGGCGCCTGGGTGTTCATCGCCGGATTCGTCGTGCACATCGCGATCAAGATTCCGACGATGTGGTCCGGCCTGCGCTCGATCTCGCCGCGCGACGTGCTGCGCACCGGGCGCGCCGAAACCGTTGCGCAGCCGTGGGAGCCGGACGGGCTGGTCGCCGCGGACCCCAGCCCGGCGACGATGAGCCGCCGCAGCGCCCTGGCGTTGGTGGGCGGCGGCGCGCTGTTCATGGCGGTCATCACCGCGGGTCAGACGCTGGGTGGCTGGACGCGGCCCGCCGCGCTGCTGCTGCCCCGGGGGCGCACCCGTGGAGACGGACCCAACGACTTCGAGATCAACCGGACCGCGGCGGTGGCCGGCATCTCCGCCGCGGAGGCCGGCGAGCGCTGGCGGCTGACCCTGAGCGGCGGTGCCGCCCCGGTGGTGCTGGATCGCGCGGCGCTGCTGGCCATGCCGCAGCACACCGCCGTGCTTCCGATCGCCTGCGTCGAAGGCTGGTCGACCACCCAGACGTGGACCGGGGTGCGGTTGGCGGAGCTGGCCCGGCGGGCCGGCGTCCCCGCGCCGGAGTCGGCTTACGTATCCTCCCTCGAGCGCAACGGCGCGTTCGGCCGCGCGACACTGCAGAAGAGCCAGGTGCTGCACCCGGATGCGCTGCTGGCGTTGCGCGTCAACGGCGCCGACCTGTCACCGGATCACGGCTACCCGGCGCGCGTCATCGTGCCGGCGCTGCCGGGGGTGCACAACACCAAATGGGTGGAGTCCATCGCCTTTCGAGGGGCCGCAAATGCCTAGCGCCCGAACGGGTTTCGTTAGGATCTATGGTTCCGGCCCGGTGCATCTGCTCACCCTGATCGCCGGGTTCGCGCTCCTGGGTTACGTGGTGGCCACCATGGAACCGGTTACGCTGTGGAACCCACATGTGTGGTGGCAGTCGATCATCGTGTGGTTCGCCGCGGCCATCGTCGCGCACGACCTGGTGTTGTTCCCGGTCTATGCGCTTCTCGACGCGCTGCTGTCGCGGGCCGTTGTCGGTCCGGCACCGCGCCGGGTGCCGGTAATCAATCACGTCCGGGTGCCCGCGCTGGGGGCGGGCCTGACGCTGCTGGTGTTCCTCCCCGGCATCATCAAGCAGGGCGCCCCGACGTATTCGGCGGCGACCGGGCAAACCCAGGATCCATTTCTCGGGCGGTGGCTGCTGCTGACCGCGGCGATGTTCGGGGTCAGCGCGGCGATCTATGCGATCCGCATGGCGAGGGCGCATCGGCGGCCCGAGCCCGCGCCCGGCTTACATGTTGGCGATGATCTGTAGGCGCTGGGCGCTGTACTCGGTGTCGGAGATCGCGCCCCTGGCGTGCAGGTCCTCGAGCTGCCTGAGCCGCTGGTAGAGCGGCGGCTCGGATACCGGGAGCGCGACCGGCTGGGCCTGGATGCCGCTGTGGTGGCGCAGCGCCGCGTCCTTGGTGGTCCACCCGGCGCCGAGGTCGAGCAGCCGCAGCGCGAACAGCACTCCGGCGCCGGTGATCGGCAGGCCGAGGTAGAGCATCCACCCCAACGGCATACCGGCCTGGCTCAGCGCGAAATAGCGCGTCAGCAGCACGAGCGCGAGCATCCCGCCGGCCAGTAGCACGACGACCTTGCTTTTCATCCGCGGTGTACCTTCCGTGTTGTTCGCTGCGGGCGGCAGCGGTGGTCGGGCAAGTGCAACCGACCCACGCCGCTACCGATCCCAAAGGGCACTGGGCGACTTCACCGTCCACGGCCGCGCTTGAAGGATTCTTGGCGACTTCTTGGAGTGTTCTTTGAAAGTCCGCGCGTGTTCTGCGCGGTGCGCGGGGAGTAACTACTCTGGTCGGCATGGGAAATGGGCGGACCGGGAAGGCGACGGCGCTGTGCGCCTGCCTGGCCGCACTTGTCTTTACGCCTTTCGACGTCGCCGCGACGGCGGAGCTGACAAGACCCGTTGCGTCGGCCCCGTCCTCACGGATCGGCGACAGTGCCCTCGGACTGCCCAGCTCGCCCTGTTTTATCGGCCTCAACTGCGGATGTGTTCAACACTGCCAATCGCCGCCGCGCCCACATCCGCCTGCTGTAGCCGGCGATCCACAGCACGTCCCGCCCGCCTCCACGCCGCCAAATCCCTAGTCCAACAACGCAATTGCCCACCCCTGCGGCGAGAAACACACTGGAGAGATCGTGAAGATTCGACAAGCCCAGCCCGTGGCCGCGGTTTGCGGTGTTTTCGCAGCGCTCGTCCTGGCGTTCGGTTGGTCCGACGCCGGCATGGTCACCCGGGCCGCGAACCCCACGTCTTCGTCCCACGTGGCGCCGGCGCCACCGCCCGCTCCGGGCGGTGCCCTGCCGGTGCAACCCGCCGGCGGGGGCGGCTGCATCATCGGCCTCAACTGCGGGTGCACGCGCAACTGCCATAAGCCGCGCCCCCGTCCTCCGGGTCCCGTTAGCGACCCGCAACACGACGCACCCGCGCCGGCCCCGGAGAACCCCTAGCGGCGATGGCGCACGGGCCCGTCCATGGCTTTCCTATGATCGGCTCATGCAGACACCGTCCTCGCCGGCGTTCACCGACGAGGACGTGGCCCGCTTCCACGCCGCCGGCTGGTGGTCCGACACGACGTTGTCGGATGCGGTGCGCCGCAACGCCGAACGATCACCGCGTCGTCGCGCGTACGTCGACCATCCGGGTGAGTCACTTACCTGGAGCGAATTCGACTCCGCCGCAACGGACTTAGCCCGGCGTTTGGTCGGGGCCGGGGTCGCGCCCGGCGCTCGGGTGGCGGTGTGGCATGGCGATTCCGCCGCCCTGCACGTGTTGTTCGTGGCGATCGAGCGGTGCGGGGCCGTCGTCGTCGGCGTCGGCGCGCGCGCCGGAGCCCGCGAAGTCGCCGCGATACTGCGCAGCTCGCAACCGAAGATTCTGATCAGCGACTCCCAGCGCGGCGGTGCCGCGACTGCGGTTGCCGACGAGCTTTCGCTGCCCGCGCTGGTTTTAGGCGCCGAGGCCCCGCGATTGGACGGTGAGCCGAAGCCGCTCACGGCCGAACGTCGGCTCGGGCCCGACGATGTCTTTTTGATCAACTCCACCTCCGGCACCACCGGCCTGCCCAAGTGCGTGGTGCACACCCAGAATCGTTGGCACTATTTCCACCAGAAGGCCGTCGCCAACGGCCTGCTGACGCCGGAAGACGTTTTTCTGCCGGTCATCCCGACGCCATTCGGCTTCGGGCTGTGGACCAGCCACACCACGCCGATCTACCTCGGCGCCACCGCGGTCATCCTGGAGCGGTTCAGCACCGCGGCCACCTGCGAGGCGATATCTCGCCACCGCGCCACCGTATTGTGTTGTGTCAGCACCCAATTGACCATGTTGATGGCGGATCCCGCCACGCCCGGCTACGACCTGAGTTCGCTGCGCGTGGTGTTCACCGGCGGCGAGGCGCTGCCGTACCGCCCCGCCGCCGAGTTCGAGGAGCTGACCGGCGCCACGATTCTGCAGTTCTACGGCTCGAACGAAACCGGGATGCTCAGCGCGACCACCGTCGACGACCCGCGGGAACGCCGGCTGCGCACCGGCGGCCGGATCGTCCCCGAGATGGCGGTCCGGCTCTTCGACGGGGAACGGGACGTGACCGCGTCGGGGCGCGGCCAGCCCGCGTGCCGCGGTCCGGCGACCAGCCTCGGCTACCTGGGCGGGACCGATCACGACAAGCTGTTCACCCGCGACGGCTGGATGCGTATGGGCGACATTTGTGAAATCGACTCGGACGGCTACCTGACCGTGACCGGGCGAACCTCCGACTTCATCCTGCGCGGCGGCAAGAACATCAGCGCGACCCAGGTCGAGGACGCCGCCACCACCCACCCCGCCATCGCGGTCGCGGCGGCGGTCGCGATGCCCGACCCGTTGTTCGGCGAAAGGGTCTGCCTCTACGCCGAACTCGTCGACTCGGCCACCATCGACCTGCCCGAGCTGCGCGATCACCTGTCGGGGCTGGGCGTGTCGAAGGAGCTCTGGCCGGAACGGCTCGTCGTGGTTGACGAGCTGCCGCGGTCCTCGGGCGGGAAGGTTGCCAAAGGCCGGTTGCGCGAGGATATTCGAGCCAGAACGGAGGCCGAAGATGACCGCTCCTGATCCGCGCCGCGGCGGCCTGGAGGTGTGGGCGCCGTCGGTGGTCCCGCCCATCGGGGTCGAGCTGACCGACGAGCAGGCCCTCGCCGTGGCCTTCCGGCACCTGGCCGGCATCGGATTCGCCGAGAACATGGCCGGACACATCACCTGGCAACCGGACGGGCAGACGCAGATGCTGGTCAACCCGTGGGGTCTGTGGTGGCAGGAGATCACCGCGTCCGACATCTGCGTGGTCGACGACGAAGCCCGGGTGCTGCGCGGCCGGTGGGACGTCACCCCGGCCATCCACATCCACACCGAGCTGCACCGGGTCCGCGACGACGCCCGGGTGGTCATTCACAACCATCCCTACTACGTGTGCGTGCTCGCCGCGTTGGGCCTGCTGCCCGAATTGGTGCACCAGACCGGTTCGCTGTTCCTCGACGACCTCTGCCTGGTGGACACCTACGACGGCGAGATCGACACGCCGGCTCGGGCGGCCGAACTCGCGGCCCGCATCGGCTCCGCCAACCTGACCATCCTGGTCAACCACGGCGTCATCGCGACCGGCCGCAACCTGCCCGAGGCGGTCTACCGCGCGGCGTCCATCGAGCGGGTGTGCAAGCTGGCCTACGACGTGCTGCTCACCGGCAAGGAACCGGTGTCGATGAAGTGGTCGGACATGGCGGGCATGCAGCGGTCGCTCGTCGAACGCGCCGCCGACGTGTATTGGGCGGGGGCGGCCAGGATGACCATCAAGGCCGATCCCGACGTGCTCACGTGAACACCGTCAAGTGTGCATCCAGGGCGTCGGGCGTGCGCTCAGGGCGAAATTCGGGCTGGATTCCCGCCCTGGGCTCACGCCGGAAGCCCTCGCCGCACGCTACACGCACGCTGTCCGGCAAGGAGATTGACGAGTGAAATCGATCGACGAGCTGGCCGCCGACCTGAACTTCACCACCGCAAAGACCGGCGGGCAGCGCTCGGTGACGTTCCTGCCGGATCCGCCGCGCTCGCCGCGACGGTACACGGTGATCTCGGTCGACGATCACATCGTCGAGCCGTCCGACACGTTCACCGGCCGGCTGCCGCGCAAGTTCGCCGACCGGGCACCCAAAGTCGTGGAGACCGATGCCGGGGGACAGACGTGGGTCTACGACGGGCGCGAACTGCCCAACGTCGGGTTCAACGCCGTCGTCGGCCGGCCGGTGGCCGAGTACGGCTTCGAGCCGGTCCGTTTCGACGAGATGCGCAGGGGCGCATGGGATATCCACGAGCGCGTCAGGGACATGGACCTCAACGGCATCTACGCCTCGCTCAATTTCCCGTCGTTTCTGCCGGGATTCGCCGGCCAGCGCCTGCAGCAGGTGACCAGCGACCGCGACCTGGCGCTGGCCTCGGTGCGCGCTTGGAACGACTGGCACCTCGACGTGTGGGCGGGCTCCTACCCCGAACGCATCATTCCATGCCAATTGCCGTGGCTGCTGGCCCCCGAGCTCGGCGCGCGGATGATCTACGAGAACGCCGAGCGCGGTTTCCACGCCGTCACATTCAGCGAGAACCCCGCGATGCTGGGGTTGCCGAGCATCCACTCCGGCCACTGGGACCCGATGATGGCGGCGTGCGCCGAGACGGGCACCGTCGTCAACCTGCACATCGGGTCGTCGGGCTCCTCGCCGTCCACCACCGACGACGCCCCGCCGGACGTGCAGGGCGTGCTGTTCTTCGCCTACGCCATCTCGGCGGCCGTCGATTGGCTGTACTCGGGCCTGCCCAGCCGGTTCCCCAACCTGAAGATCTGCCTGTCGGAGGGCGGTATCGGATGGGTGGCCGGGTTGCTGGATCGCCTCGACCACATGCTCAGCTATCACGCGATGTACGGCACCTGGCAGGCCCTCGGCGAAAGCCTGACTCCCGCGGAGGTTTTCACCCGCAACTTCTGGTTCTGCGCGGTGGAGGACAAATCGTCGTTCGTGCAACGCGACCGGATCGGCGTGGACAACATCATGCTGGAGGCCGACTACCCGCATTGCGACTCCACCTGGCCCCACACCCAGCAGACGATCCACGAACAGATCGGTGACCTGCCGGCCGACGTGATACGAAAGTTCAGCTGGGAGAACGCCTCTCGCCTGTATCGGCACCCGGTGCCGACGGAAGTGCAGCGTAACCCGGACGCGTTCTGATCCCGCGGGCATCGCCGTCGCCGCAAGCGCCCCTCCTTGACCGGCATACATTGCGTAAACTACGTTCAGTATGTACTAAACGTAATGGAGAATCATGTCGCCGGAAGAGTCCGAGTTCGTCGACCGCCTCGGGCTGTTCTTCGAAATGCTCGGTGCCACCCGGACCATGGGCCGGCTATACGGGTGGCTGCTGATCTGCCACCCGCCCGAGCAGTCCTTGACCCAGCTGGCCGACGCGTTGTCGGTCAGCAAGGCCTCCATCAGCACCGTCGCCCGGCAGCTCCTCGAGGGCGGCATGGTGGAGCGGTTGCCCAGCCCAGACCGTCAACACCTCTACCGGGTCACGCCGGGCGGGTTCACCAGCGTTTTGGGAACGCAGCTCTCGCTGATGCGGCTGGGCATCGAACCCGCCGAGTTCGCGCTTTCCGTGCTGGACGAGGACCGGGCCGAGCAGCGGCAGCGCGTCGAGGATTTCCGCGATTTCTGCGAGTTCTGCACCGATGCCTACCGCGAGAAGCTGATGCAGATGTGGACCGAATATCGGGCGGCAAGGAGGAAGCCATGACCTCGACGGAGAAGGTCGACTTCACCGCCGTGCCGTGGGGCTCGGTGGAGTGGACAAACCTCGTAACGCTGTACCTGCGCGCCCACGAAAGCCGCTCGCGCCGGCCCATTTTGGGCGATAAGGCGGCCGCGGAAGCGGTGGAGCGCATCGACTACGACTTCAAGCGAATCCATCGCAGCTCGCTGCCGGCGTCCAACCAATACCTGGTCGCGTTGCGGGCCAAGCGACTCGACGACTGGTGCGCCGACTTCCTGCGGCGTCACCCCGACGCGGTGGTGCTGCACCTGGGCTGCGGGCTGGACGGCCGCGCGTTCCGGCTCGCCGTGCCGCCATCGGTTTCCTGGTTCGACGTCGACCAGCCCGGCGTCATCGAGCTCCGGCGCCGGCTCTACCACGACACCGAGCGCTACCGCATGATCGGCTCGTCGGTGACCGACCCGCGGTGGCTGGAGCAGACGCCGACCGGGCGCCCCACGCTGGTGATCGCGGAGGGCCTGCTGATGTATCTGACGGAGGGCGAGGTTCGCCGGCTGCTGCTGCGCCTAACCGACCGATTCGGCTGCGGCGAAATGCATTTCGACACGCTGTCGACGCTGGCGCCGTTGCTGTCAAAGGCGTTCACCAGGGGCATCATCAAATGGGGCATCCGCGACGCTCGGGCGCTTCAGGCATGGAACCCGCGGCTGCGGCTGCTCGAGCAGACCTCGACGCTCGCCGGCTACCGACAGATCGACTCGACGCCGGTGCGGCTGATCTATCAGGTCATGTGGGTGGCGGGCGCCCGCAACTACGACGTGCTCAATCGCTTCGAATACTCATAGGTCGGAAGCCAGCCGCCGCAGAATCACCGAGGTGGGCTCCGCGGTGGCGTTCCGGTACCCGGTGCCCGCCCACAGGTGGACGTAGTCGGGCTTGCCCGCCGCGGCCGCGGCCTTACGCAACGGGCTGGTGAGGTAGTGGATGGCCGGATAGCCCAGCGGCGCCTGCGCCTCGTGGGCGTCGATGAAGGCGTTGCGCAGACCGCGGGCGGGGCGGCCGGTGAAGGCGTGCGTGAGGACCGTCTCGGTGTACGCGGGATCGGTCAGCGCCGCCCGGTGCGTGGCGGAGGCGCCGCTCTCGTCCGCACGCAGCAGCACCGTTCCCACGGCGGCCGCGGCGGCTCCCGCGCGGATCACCTCGGCGACCGCGGCGGGGGTGGCAAGCCCGCCGGCGGCGATCACCGGCAGCGGCACCGCCGCGACGATCCGTTCGACCAACTCGGCGATCGGCACCGGCGTCAACGGCTTCCGCGGCGAGAGCGTGCCCGAGTGTCCGCCGGCCGTCGCCGCCTGCACGGCGAGCGCGTCGACCCCGGCGTCGCGCGCCTGCACCGCCTCCTCGGGCGTCGTCACCGTCTGCGCCACGACGCTGCCGGCCTTATGCAACGCGGTGAGGACGCTGCGCGGCGGGATACCGAAGGTGAACGACACCAGCGGAACCGGGTCGTCGAGCAGCAGCGCGACCTTCTCGTCGAACTTGTCGGTGTCCTCGATCGGGTCCGGCGGCAGGCTCAGCCCGAACTGATCGGCGTCGCGCTGCACGATCGCGGCGTACGTCCGGTAGCTCGCGGGGTCGACCGGCAGCGGGTTGGGCGCAAAGAGGTTGATACCGAAAAGGATTCCCTCCGAGCGAATCTGTTTGAGCTCGGCCTCGACGGCCTCCACGGTCTTGTAGCCGGCGGCGACCATGCCGAGGCCGCCCGCGCGGGTCGCGGCCGACACCATGGCCGGGGTGGTCGGCCCGCCCGCCATCGGGGCGGCCACCAGCGGAATGGACGTTTCGAACGGTGCCAGCATCTCAAGCCCTCCCGACGACACAGTGCGGGCGCGGGTAGCGCCGCCCCGAGAATAACGACGGCGCGACGCGGCAGCATTCCGCCCGGGCTCCGCACCTGGCAGGATGCTTCAGCGTGAAGCGGCCCAACTTCCTCGTGATCGTGGCGGACGACCTCGGTTTTTCCGACATCGGCGCCTTCGGCGGCGAAATCGACACGCCCAATCTCGACCGGCTCGCGCACGCGGGCATCCGGTTCACCGATTTCCATTCCGCGCCGGCGTGTTCGCCGACCCGGGCGATGCTGATGACGGGCACGGACCACCACATCGCGGGCATCGGCACTATGCTCGAGGTCGCCGGCCCCGCCTTCCGCGGCGCGCCCGGTTACGAGGGTTATCTCAACGACCGGGTGGTGGCGTTGCCGGAACTGCTGCGCGACGCCGGATACCTGACGCTGATGTCGGGCAAGTGGCACTTGGGCGCCACCATCGAGACGTCGCCCTGGGCCCGCGGGTTTGAGCGCTCGTTCGCGTTGCTGCCCGCGGGGGCCAGCCACTTCGGTGGCGGCGGGGCGCGCAGCTTCTCGCCCGTACCAACGCTTTACACCGAGGACGATCAATTCGTCACCGTCGGCGACGACTTCTACTCGTCGGACTTCTACACCGACAAGCTGTTGCAATACTTCGGCGAACGCGCACCCGACGACGACCGGCCGTTCTTCGCGTATCTGCCCTTCCAGGCCCCGCACTGGCCGCTGCAGGCGCCGGACGAATCCATCGCGAAATACCGTGGCCGCTACGACGCCGGGCCGGACGCGCTTCGCGACGAGCGACTGGCGGCGCTCAAGAAGCTGGGCCTGTGCCCGCCGGATGTCGAGCCGCACCCGGTCGTTGCGGACGGCGCGCCGGAGTGGGCCGACATGACCGACGAGCAGCGGGCGGTGTCGGCCCGCAGCATGGAGGTCTACGCCGGGATGGTCGACCGGATGGACTGGAACATCGGCCGGGTCACCGATTACCTGTCGGAGCGCGGCGAGCTCGACGACACGGTCGTCATCTTCCTGTCCGACAACGGCGCCGAGGGCGCCATCGTCGAGGCGATGCCGCTGCACGGTCCGCGAATCGCCGCCCAGATCGAAAAGCATTGCGACAACAGCCTGGACAACCTCGGCCGGCCCTCCTCGTTCATCTGGTACGGGCCGCGATGGGCGCAGGCGGCCACCGCGCCGTCGCGCCTGCACAAGGCGTTCACCACCGAAGGCGGGATCCGCGTGGTCGGGTTCGCCACCTGGGGGGGCTTTGAGCGGCAGCGGCAGATCGGCACCGCGTTCAGCACGGTCATGGACATCGCCCCCACGGTGCTCGAACTGGCCGGGGCCGTTCACCCCGGCACGGTCTACCGCGGGCGCGAGGTGGCGCCCGTCCGCGGCCGCTCCCTGGTGCCCTACCTGTCCGGCGGTGCGGAGGCGGTCCACGACGCCGATACCGGCACGGGATGGGAGTTGTTCGGCCGCCGGGCAATTCGCCAGGGGGACTGGAAGGCGCTGCACCTGCCCGCACCGTATGGTCCGGGCGACTGGCAACTGTACGACCTCGCGTCGGATCCGGGCGAAATTCACGACCTGGCCGGCTCGTGCCCCGAGAAGCTGGCCGAGCTGTTGGCGCTGTGGGACCGTTATGTCGCGGAGGCCGGTGTGATCCTCGATCCCGTCTCGGTATTCGATGTTGAATTCTGATGGCTGACAACACGACATGCGCGATCATCGGCGGCGGCCCGGCCGGCATGGTGCTCGGGCTGCTGCTGGCCCGGGCGGGCGTGCAGGTCACGCTGATGGAGAAGCACGGCGACTTCCTGCGCGACTTCCGCGGCGACACGGTTCATCCGACCACCATGCGCCTCCTGGACGAGCTCGGCTTGTGGGAACCCTTCTCGGCCTTGCCTTTTACCGAGGTGCGCACCGCGAAGCTCGAATCCAACGGGCGATCGGTGACCTATGTCGACTTCGAACGGTTGCGCCAGCCCCATCCCTTCGTCGCGATGGTGCCGCAGTGGGACCTGCTCAATCTGCTCGCCGATGCGGCCCAGGCGGAACCGAACTTCTCGCTGCGGATGAACACCGAGGTGACCGGGCTGTTGTGGGAGGCAGGCCGGGTCGCCGGGGTGCGCTACCGGGGCCCCGACGGCGAGGGCGAATTGCGGGCCGAGTTGACGGTTGCCTGCGACGGCCGCTGGTCGATCGCCCGCCAGGAGGCCGGGCTCAAGGCGCGCGAGTTCCCGGTGAAGTTCGACGTGTGGTGGTTTCGGTTGCCGCACAAGGAAGACGTGGAATACTCGTTCCTCCCTCGCCTCGGTCCGGGCAAGGGTCTTGCCGTGATCCCGCGCGAACGCTATTTCCAGATCGCCTATTTGGGGCCCAAGGGGACCGACGCCCAGTTGCGGGCGCGCGGCATCGAAGCGTTTCGGCAGGACGTCGCGGAGTTGCTGCCCGACATGCCCGAGTCGGTGGCGGCGCTGCAATCCATGGACGAGGTCAAGCATCTGGACGTGCATGTGAATCGGCTGCGCCGCTGGCACACCGACGGGTTGCTGTGCATCGGCGACGCCGCACACGCGATGTCGCCGCTCGGCGGCGTCGGCATCAACCTGGCGATCCAGGATGCGGTCGCGGCCGCGACCATCCTGGCCGAACCGCTGCGACGGCACCGCGTGGGCGACCGCGACCTCGCGGCGGTGCACCGCCGGCGCGTCCTGCCCACCGTGGTGACGCAACTGGTGCAGCAGGTGCTGCACCGCATGTTGCTCGGGCCGTTGCTGCGCGGCGCCGACCCCACGCCGCCGTCGGCCTTTCTGGGCCTGATGCGACGGCTGCCGTGGCTCTCGGTCGTGCCGGCCTACTTCGTCGGTGTCGGGGTGTTACCGGAGCACGCGCCGGCGTTCGCCCGCCGCCCAAACGGCTGACCGCCACGGCGAGGTCACCCTAGGCGCGGGGGCGGTTTGAGATTTCGCTGGCGGGGGTAATCTTCTGGCGACAATTTGGGGGTCGTGAGATCGGTCCATCCCCGCACACCGCGGAGTTCCCTATGGGGAAAGCCACGGGACCGAGAGGAGGCCAGCAGAGTGAACGTCAAGAAATTCGCAGGTAAGACCGCGATCGTCGGCGCGTTGAGCGCGGCGGCGCTCGGACTTGGTACGGGTATGGCGCAGGCGCACCCGGGTCCGTGGCCGCCGCCGGTTCCGCCGGGCCCACACGTGGTGGACAACGGTCATTGGAACCCGCTGCCGCCCGGGCAGGTCAAGCAGATTTGCCCGTGGCAATCGCCGCCCGGGCAGTGGATCGGCGGCCCGCACGGGGTTCCCTGCACGTAGTTCGACCCGGCTGACGTCCGCCCCGTCCTGTGCGGGGCGGACGCGCCGCTTCAGGGCATCTCGGACAGCAACCGACGCGCCGCCTCGACGCATGGTCGCAGCCGGTCGATCGGGCTGACCCCGGACAACGCCAACGACCGTCGCGGTACCTCGATTTCGATCACGATGTCGGACGGCAGCACCGAAAGGATGTCGCGCAGGGGCAGTTCGCCCTCGCCGGGCACCATGCGCTCGAACATGGCTTCTTCCATGTAGTTTTCGCTGCGCGGCCGCAGCGTGGTGTCGTTGAGTTGGGCGTACCCGATGCAAGCCGGGTCGATCGCGGCGAGATCGGCGGCGCCCGAACCCGAGCGGACCAGATGCATGGTGTCGATCAGCAACCGGAAGTCGGGGCGTCCGACATGTCGCAGGGCGGCCAGCGCGGTCGGCAGGTCGCCGACGGTCAGGCCGGGCACCGGTTCGACGAGTGTCTGGATATTCCGTTGGGCGGCAAGCGCAGTCAGGGCGCCGAACTGGTCGACGCTGCGCGGCAGGTCCGGGTCCAGGCTGACGACATTGATCCGCGGAACGCCGAGTTCGGCCAGGACGTCGAGATCGCCGGCGAACGCGCCCACGTCGGCGCCGGGGAACACGAGGAACCCGTCGCCGAGTGAAATCGTCACGCCGCGGTCATTCATCGCCGCCACCAGGGTTTTCCGCAGGGCGGCGTCATCCTTGAGCGAGAAGCGCGGATAGCCGAGCGGCACCAACGGCATTCCCTGCAGCGCGGCGGAGACGTAACGACAGCCCAGATCCGCCGCCAGGTTGACCAATTCCACTGGGGGAAGGCCGAACACGCTGAGCATGCCGATGCCGAGCCGGTCGGTGCCCGTTGTCATGTCAGGATGGCCGGCCGGCCAGTTGCGCCAATTGCGCGGCGCCCTGGGTGGTTTGGGTCGTCAGCGCGATGCGCCCGGACGTGACCTGGTCCTCGATTATCGGCGCCTCCAGAACGAGATTGCCGCGGACGAAGGCCACGTGGTCCTGCAGGTGCGCGGCGGTGTATGACGCCCACGCCGCCGCCGATGGTGGGTCCAGGATCAGGGTCACCTCGTAGAAGTCGGCCGTCAGCGCCTTCGGCGGATCGACGTGTATCAGCCCGAGCTGCATGGACTCCGGGCCCAGCATGTACAGCGTGGTCCGCCCGATGTCGCACGTGGTGAGGGCATCGGTCGGGGCCACCGGTCGATTCGGGTCGGTGGCGGGGCACTTCTCCGGGCTGGTCGGCTGCGATTTGGTCACCGGGCGTACGGGCAACGGCGCGATTTTCACGATCGGCGCGGGTGGCGGTGCCGGCGTGGGCGTCGTGGTGGTGGCGCCGGCGCTCGAGGTGGTGGGTGTGGCCGCCTGCCGCGCCGAGTGGCAGCCGCACAACAGCGTCGCAAGCAGGCCGACGCACGCGAGTCGGGCGCCCGCAGCGATGTGCACTCGGCGTTGAACCATTCGGCCATTGTTCCAGTCGTCGTCCGGCAGCCGGTTTCACCCGCGCCGGCGCGCGTGCGCTTGGCGGTCCACGCGCCCGCCGTCCCGGGGGTGGCGAAAGCCCAATCCCGGGAAGCGCCGTGGGCGTTCGATCGCCGTACCCGCATCTCGATCCGACCTACGTGCGCGATTCGCCTGGGTAGGCTGCGCGGATGGGAGCGCGCACCGGGTATGCGGAGGGGACGTTCAGCTGGGTCGACCTCGCTACGACCGACCCGGAGGCCGCCACAGCGTTCTATGGGACGCTCTTCGGCTGGACGCCGGACGAGCGGCGCATGGCGAACGGCGGCGCGTACACGGTGTTGCGCCGCGAGCAGCAGGAGGTCGCCGGGCTCTATGCGCTCCGCGCGACCGACCCCGCCGGTGCTGAGCCACGCTGGAACTCGCACGTCTCGGTCGCCGACGTCGACGCGGCGGCCGCCCGCGCCCGTGCGCTGGGGGGCGCCATCCTCGAAGGGCCGCTGGATTTCGGAGACCGAGGGAGGTTGGTGGTCGTGCGCGATCCGCACGGGGCGGTTATCCACCTCTGTCAGCCCGGCCGGCAATTCGGCGCGACCTGCGTGAACGAGCCCGGATGCCTGACGTGGAATGAGCTTGCCACCCCGGATGTCGATGCCGCGATCGCCTGGTACCGCCGGCTGTTCGGCTGGCGCATCGAGTTCCTTGCGGGCATGCCGGTGCCCTACTGGGTGATCCGTGTGGGAGCGCGCGACAACGGCGGGCTGCGCGGTCCGACGGCGGCCGACGCCGGCGGGCCGTCGCGCTGGCTGCCCTACTTCGTCGTGGCCGACGTCGCCGAGGCTGGCGCAACCGCCGTCGCCAACGGCGGCGCCGTTCTCTCGGGTCCGACGGAGCAGCCGAAGGGCAGCTTCAGCGTCCTGAGCGATCCCCAGGGGGCGAGCTTCCTGGTCTTCGAAAGCGACAAGCTCGACCCGTGAACGAGCGGAGCCGGACGTGATAGTGGCCGAGACGTTGGTGTTCGGCTCTGGTCCCGAATGTCCAAGCGAATTGCTCTGTTTGCCGCTGCTGCGCGCGCGGTATGGGCTCACCTTCAAGAAGTTTCGTGTCACCGATGCCGGAGGGCCACGCACCGTCGACGCGCTGCAAACGGGAGCGATTCAGGTGGGCGTGCTCTTCACGACCGATCCACGCCTCCTCGCCGGCGACTTCGTACTGCTCGAGGATGACCGGCACGCCCAGCCCGCCGAGAGTGTGACGCCGATCCTGCGCGATGAGTTGCGCGTGACTTACGGAGCACGCCTCGCCGCGACGATCGATGCCGTCAGCGCGGAACTCACGACCGAGCGCCTCGCCGAGCTCAATCGCCGCGTCCTTCGCGGCTCACCTCCCGCGGCGGCGGCGGCTGAATTCCTCGCCGAGCGAGGGAACAACCCGACGCCGCGCGAATCGCGAAGAGACCGGCCGGCGATCGTCGTCGGCTCGGCCAACTTCGCCGAGAGCGTGACCGTGGCGGAGCTCTACGCCCATGCGCTGGCGGACGCCGGCTTCCCGGTCGAGCGGCGGCTCGGGATCGGCAACCGCGACACGTACTTTCCGCTGCTCCGCGACGGCGCGGTAGGACTCGTCCCCGAGTATGTGGGTAGCCTCCTCGCTTATCTGGACGGGGGCCGGGGCGGGATCTCGGATCCGCACCAAGCCCATGCGGTGCTCGCCCGGGCGCTGCAGAAGACGGGGCTCGTCGCTCTGCGGCCGGCGCCGGCCGAGAACAAGAACGGCATCGTGGTGACCGCCGCGACCGCCGCGCGCTACGGCCTGACGAAAATCAGTGATTTCGGGCGAGCGATCGAGGATGCGGACGTGGGCGGTTAGCCGTTTGGCTCGGCGGTGCCCGCCCGCTCCCTTGCCAAAGAGCGTCCGGCGTCCCGGGTTGCCAAACTTTGCCGACACTACGAATATAGAGTAGCCTCTCATCCCAAGACAATGGACAGACGCCGAAAGCCCAATCCCGGGGAGCGCCGCCGCGACTTATGCGACGCGGCGATTCAGCTGCTGGCCGACGACGGGGCCAAGGGATTGAGTCATCTCAAGGTCGATCGCAAGGCCGGCGTGCCCGACGGCACCACGTCGTTCTACTTTCGCACCCGCTCCGCGTTGCTGCGCGCCGTGGCCGAGCGGCTGGCCGAGCTCGACCTCGCCGACCTGAAATCCGTTGCCGACGACTCCGACGGTCGGGGCAACAACCCCTCGCCCTCGCGGCTGTCCCAGGTGGTCATCCGATCCGGCAGCGAGCCGCAATTGTTTCGGACCAAGGCCCGCTACGAGCTCACCATGCAGGCCGCCCGCGACCCGTCGCTGGCCGCGATCCTGCAGCGGGCCACCGACGAATTCACCAAGCTGCACCGCGAGATTCTGGTCCAGCTCATGCCGCACGGCGCGGACATGGACCCCGCCGTCATCGAGGACCTGAGCAACGTGACGCTGACGTTCATCAACGGCCTTCTGGTGCGCTTCGCGCACGGCGACCGGCTCGTCGACAGTCCCGAGCAACTCGACGGGATCCTGTCGGCCATCGCGGCCGGCATTCTTCGTAGTTCCCACCGCGGCCGGCTGACCGGCGCGGAGGGGCAGCGCCCCGCCGGCGAGCGCCGGGCCACGGCGCTCGGATGACCGCGCCTGCACCTACGGCGAGCCGCGCGGCATGGGGTCTTGCCAGACCATTCGCCGTGTGGTTCTCTACGAGAATAGAGTTAGGCCACACTGCCGGGCCGATTTCAGCCCAGCCCGTGAACACGTCATATAGCAAGGCAATTAAGCGGAGTGTATAAATTGCCCGACCCGGATCCGGTGCTGCCAGGCGGTGGGATGTCCGGTAACCGGCAGCCGTAGGAGGGATTTCGTGACGACGAGCACCGACAGCCACGTGCGATTCGATCCGTACGACGTCGAGCTGATTGCCGACCCGTATCCCATGTTCAAGCGCCTGCGCGACGAGGCGCCGCTGTATTACAACTCCGAATACGATTTCTACGCGCTGAGTCGATACGCGGATGTGAACAAGGCGATCGTCGACCACGCCACTTACAGCTCCGCGCGGGGCGTGATCATGGAACTGATCAAGGCCAACCTCGAAATCCCTTCGGGCATGCTGATCTTCGAAGACCCGCCGATCCACGACGTGCACCGCAAGCTGCTGTCGCGCATGTTCACCCCCCGCAAGATCGCCGCGTTGGAGCCGATGATCCGCGAGTTCTGCGCGCAATCGCTGGATCCGCTGGTGGGGTCGGGGCGCTTCGACTTCGTCACCGACCTGGGCGCGATCATGCCGATGAAGGTGATCAGCGCCCTGCTCGGCATCCCCGAAGAGGATCAGGAATACATTCGCGACCGCGGCAACGCCCAGTTGCGCACCGAGCCCGGTAAGCCGATGAGTGCCGCCGAACACGGCCTGTCCGTGGGCGAGCAGTTCGAGGCCTACATCGACTGGCGCGCCAACAATCCGTCCGACGACATCATGACCGAGCTGCTCAACGTCGAGTTCGTCGACGAGACCGGCACCACGCGGCGACTGAGGCGCGAGGAGATCCTGGTGTACCTCAACGTGGTGGCGGGGGCGGGAAACGAGACGACCACGCGTCTGATCGGTTGGGCGGGCAAGGTTCTCGCCGAACATCCCGATCAGCGTCGTGAACTCGTCGAGAACCCCGCACTCATCCCGCAGGCCATCGAGGAGCTGCTGCGCTTCGAGCCGCCCGCACCGCACATGGCCCGCTATGTCACCCGCGACGTCAGCATCTACGACCAGACGGTGCCAAAGGGCAGCGTCACGCTGATGCTGCTCGGGGCGGCCTGCCGAGACGAGCGGCAGTTCGGCCCCGACGCAGGCGAATTCAACATTCACCGCCCGGCCCGGCCGCACCTCACGTTCAGCGTCGGTGCCCACTTCTGCTTGGGCTCGGCGCTGGCCCGGCTGGAAGGGCGCGTCGCGCTCGAGGAAATCCTCAAGCGCTTCCCGGAGTGGGAGCCCGATATGGCGAACGCGAAGCTCAGCCCGACGTCGTCGGTGCGGGGCTGGGAAACCCTGCCCACCGTGGTGCCCTGATGACGGGCCGCGTCGAGGGCAAGGTCGCGTTCGTCAGCGGCGCCGCCCGCGGCCAGGGCCGCAGCCACGCGGTGCGCTTGGCGCAGGAGGGCGCCGACATCGTCGCGATCGATGTCTGCGGCCCGATCGAGAACCTGGCCTACCCGCATTCGACGCCCGAGGACCTGGCCGAGACGGCCGACTTGGTGAAGGCCCAGGACCGGCGCATTGTCACCGCGCAGGTCGACGTCCGCGACTACGCGGCGCTGAAATCGGCGGTGGACGCGGGTGTCGAACAACTCGGGCGCCTCGACATCATCGTCGCGAACGCCGGCGTGGGGACCGATGGCAGGAAGCTGCACAAGATCCGTGAGAACGTCTGGCAGGACATGATCGACATCAACCTGACCGGGGTTTGGCACACGGTCAAAGCGGGTGTGCCGCATATCGTTTCGGGTGGCCGCGGCGGATCGATCGTGCTCACTAGCTCGGTCGGCGGGCGCAAGGCGTACCCGAACACCGGCCATTACGTCGCGGCCAAGCACGGCGTGATCGGCCTGATGCGCGCCTTCGCCGTCGAACTGGGCCAGCACATGATCCGGGTCAACTCGGTGCTGCCCACCCAGGTCAGCACCACGATGGTGATGAACGACAACACGTTCCGGCTCTTCCGTCCGGACCTGGAAAACCCCGGTCCGGAGGACTTCGCCCCCATCTCCCAGATGATGCACACGCTGCCGGTGCCCTGGGTGGAACCCGCGGACATCAGCAACGCGGTGTTGTTCTTCGCCTCTGACGAATCGCGTTATGTCACTGGCGTTTCGCTTCCCGTCGACGCGGGCAGCTTGCTCAAATAGCGCCAATTCAGGAGGAGAAGACGATGCCCGAATACGACTACGAAGAACTGAAGAAGGAAGCCGAGCAGTACATCAAGTTCGAGAAGGACAAGAAGAACCGGATCGCCTACATCACGTTCGATCGTCCCGACGCGCAGAACGCCACCACCCTGGGCATGCGGCAGAACTATGCCGACCTGATCCACAAGTGCAACGTCGACGACGACGTGAAGGTCGTCGTGATTCGCGGCGAGGGCGAGGATTTCGGCAGCGGCGGGGACCTGCCCGAACAGCGGCCGATGCTGGAGAACCCGGGCCTGCCGCTGCTGCACGAGCTCGCGATCAACGACGACGACGTGAAGTACCCGCCCGGCGGATCGTATCGCTACCTGTCGACCGTCACCGACTTCTACGCCAAGGCCCGCGCGGGTAACCGGCCGCTGCAGGAGTTGCGCAAGATCAGCATCATCGAGGCCAAGGGTTACTGCTACGGCTGGCACTTCTACCAGGCTGGCGACGCCGACCTGGTGATCTCCAGCGACGACGCCCTCTTCGGGCACCCGGCCTTCCGCTACGTGGGCTGGGGCCCGCGGCTGTGGTGGTGGGCCGAGACCATGGGCCTGCGCAAGTTCTCCGAAATGCTGTTCACCGGGCGCCCATTCAGTGCCAAGGAGATGTACGACTGCGGCTTCGTCAACAGCGTGGTGCCGCGGGACAAGCTGGAAGCCGAGACGGAGAAGTACGCCCTGGCGTGCTCGCGCTCGCGCCCGACCGACACCGTCGCGGTCCAGAAGACTTTCCTGGAGCTCTACAAGCAACACAAGGGCGAATACTTCGGCAGCCTGCTCACCGGGATGGTCGAGGGCATGCTGCCGCTGATCACCAACGACGCGCAAGAGGTCGACCTGACCGAGGGCACCTTCGAAAAGGGCCTGAACAACGTCGTCAAGGACAACGACCTGAACTTCCCGCCGGAGTGGCGCCTGAGCCGCTCGGGGCGCGCCAAGCCCTGACCGCCTTGGGAGAGCTCGCATGTCGGCGCTGACGGGTTTCCGGGTCGTCGAGCTGGCCGGGTCCGTCGCGGGGGAGTACTGCGGAAAGCTGTTGGCCGACTTCGGCGCCGAGATCATCAAGGTCGAGGCGCCGGAGCGCGGCAGCCCGACGCGGGCGATGGCGCCCATCCTGGCCGACGGTCGCGACGGCAGCGGGCTGTTCGCGTACCTCAACACCAACAAACGGTCGGTGGTGCTGGATGTCGGTTCGGCCGCCGACGTCGAGACCCTGCACCGGCTCATCGGCACCGCGGACGCGGTCATCGACGACCGCGACGACGACTGGTCACGGCGACATCCCGATGTGGTGTTCTGTTCGATCACCCCGTTCGGGCGGTTCGCGGCCGCCGAGTTCGGCAATGCCAAGAGCATCAACGTCTTCCACGCCAGCGGTTGGGGATACCACACGCCCAGCCACCCGGATCCCGCCAAACCGCCCCTGCAGGGGCCGGGCCGGTTCCTGGCCGACTACGAAGCCGGACTTGACGCCGCGCTCTGCGTCGCGGCGTCGCTCTTCGGGCGCCTGCACAGCGGCCACGGCGAGTCCATCGACCTCTCCGCGCAGGCCGTGCTGGCCTCCCGCGCCGACTGCATCCTCGGCCGATTCATCACCGGCGAGGTGACCGCGCAGGGTCACCGAGGCGACTACGACCAGGCCGGCCCCGCAGCGTTTTTCGCGTGCGCCGACGGTTACGTCTACCTGTACATGACCAGCCGCGCCCACTGGGTGGGCCTGAAGGGACTGCTGGGCCACCCGGACTGGCTGGGCGCGTTCGAGGACGATTGGCTGGAGTTCTCCGTCACCGCGGAGAAGGTCGCGGCATTTCGGCGCGGCTTCGCGGCGTGGGTCCGGGACCTCGCCAAGGACGAGGCGTCCGACCGGGCGCAGCGCCTGGGCGTGCCGCTCGTGCCGGTGAACGGCGCCGCGGACCTGCACGAGTCGGCGCAGTACCGCCACCGCGGGTTCTTCCAGCCGGTCAGGCACCCCGTGCTGGGCGACGTGGCGTATCCGACGGTGCCCTACAAATTCAGCGCCACCCCGGCCCGAATCACCTCCGCCGCACCGACTCTCGGCCGGCACAACCGGCAGGTGCTGGACGGCCTCGACACGCCGCGCCCGCGGCCGCGGGTCACGTCCGCGCAACTCAAGCCGCCCCGGGAGCCGCGCGGCGGCCCACTGCAAGGGGTGCGGGTCGTCGAGCTCACCAAGGTGTGGGCCGGCCCCTACGCGGGCAAGCTGCTGGCCATGCTGGGCGCCGAGGTCATCAAGGTCGAAACCGCGGGCAGCCCCGAGGAGATGCGCGCCTACGGCGGGACCGACATCGACCACGCGCCGTACTTCTTGAGCATCAACCCCGAAATCCTCAGCGTGGACCTCGATATCAAGTCCGCGGAGGGCATGGCCAGTCTGCGCGAGTTGATCGCCCGCAGCGACATCGTCATCAACAACCTGCGCCCTGGAGCGATGGAACGCCAATGCCTGGGGTATTCGGCGCTCACCCGGATCAAGCCGGACATCGTCTCCGTGTCGATCAAGATGTGGGGCAATGACGGACCGCTGGGCCACCAAACCGGCTACGCGCCATGCTTTGCCGCCCTGGCGGGCGTCGCCTCGCTGGTCGGCTATCGCGGTGGGCCGCCGCCCGGAACGAGCATGCGCTACGGTGATTCGACCGTCGGCGCGGCGGCCGCGTATGCCGCCGTGGTGGCGCTGCTGCATCGCGAACTCACCGGCACAGGGCAATTCGTGGACCTCTCGGCCGTGGAGACACTGTCGTCGATGATCGGCGACCGCCTGCTCGAACAGGCGCTGACCGGGCGGCCGCTCGGCCCCGACGGCAACGATCACCCGGACATGTGCCCGCACGGCTGCTACCCCTGCGCGCACCGCGCCTGGATCGCGGTGGCCGTGGCCGACGACGGGCAGTGGCGCGCGCTGTGCGACGTGCTCGGCGCCGAATCCCTGACCCGGGAGCGACGCTATGCCACCACTAGCCAACGGCGTTGTCACGCCGAAACACTCGACGCCGAGCTCGCACAGCTCACCCGAAACCACGATGCCGAGCAACTCGCCCACCGCCTGCGCGCGGCGGGGGTCCCGGCTTGCAAGAGCGCCACCTCGGTCGACGTCATCGGCGACCAGCGGCTGTGGGACCGCGAGCTGTATCGGTTCGTCAGCGATCACCGCGAGGGCCAGCGGCCGATCGTCGGGCCGCCCTGGCGCATGGCGCGGAACCCGGCCCGCATCGCCCGGGGCGCACCGGACCTGGGCGAGCACACCGAGTACGTGCTACACGAGATACTGGGCACATGACGGGGACACTTGCACGCACCACGGCCTTGGTCACCGGCGCCAGCAGCGGCATCGGCGCGGCGACGGCCAAGGCGCTGGCCGCCGAGGGCGCGGCGGTGGCACTGCTCGCGCGGCGCGCGGACCGGCTCGCCGAACTGACGGCCGACATCGAATCCGCCGGTGGCACAGCGCTGGCCGTGACCGCCGACGTCACCGACGCCGAACAGGTGGCAGCGGCCGTGCAGCGCATGGTCGCGGAGTTCGGCCGGCTCGACACCGTGGTCAACAACGCCGGCTTGATGCAATCCGGTCCGGCGGCCGAAGCGTCGCTGCGGGACTGGGACGCCATGGTGAAGGTCAACGTGCAGGGAGTCCTGTATGTCACCCGCGCGGCGCTCCCGCACCTGATCGACGCCGCGGCCGACTCGCCGCGCGGGGTGGCGGATGTGGTCACCATCAGCTCGACCGCCGGTTGGGTCGCCCGACCCAACACCGCCGTCTACTCGCTGACCAAGTTCGGGGTGAACGCCTTCAGCGAGGGGATTCGCCAAGAGGTGCTAGGCAAGCGGGTGCGGGTCGGCGTCGTGGGCCCCGGAACGGTCGACACGGAGATCTTCAGCCACCTCGCCGAGCCGTCGCGGGAGGCGTTCGAGCGCCAGACCGCCGGCATGGTCAAGTTGCGTCCGGAGGACATCGCCGACGCGGTGCTGTTCATGGTCACGCGTGATCGCCGGGTGGCCGTCAATCACATGTTGGTGCGAGCGGCCGAACAAACCTGGTAATCAATTGACTTCGCATTGGGTGGTCGGGGACCACTACGGGTTGGCGTTTCCGGCTGACGCGGCGGCGCTGTACGCCGGCGGGCCGCGCTTTCTCACCGAGGCGTTTCTCGCCTCGGGGGCGATGCGGGACAACAGTGTCAGTCGCGTCACCGATTTCCGCGAGGTCACCGGGGGCAGCACCGGCCGAAAAGTCACGCTATCGGTCGAATACGCCAAGCCCGCACCGAACCTGCGCACAGATTTGTTCGTCAAGTTCTCGCGCGACTTCGACGACCCGGCGCGCGATCGCGGCAAGACACAGATGGAGCCGGAGGTGCGGTTCGCCGCGCTGGCTAGGGCGCCGGGTTTTCCAATCGCGGTGCCCGAGCCGCAATTCGCCGACTATCACCGCCGCAGCGGCACCGGGATCCTGATCACCGAGCGGATTCGATTCGGCGACAACGGAATCGAGACCCAATACCACAAGTGCCTCGACTACGAGATGCCCCGGCCCGTCGAGCATTACCGCGCGCTGCTCACCGCGCTGGCCCGGCTCGCCGGCACCCACCGGTCCGGACGGCTGCCGGCCGCATTGACCGAACACTTCCCGCTGGACGTGGCCGCGGCGACGGTGGGGGAGCGCGCGCCACTGTCGGCCGACAAGCTGGAACGCCGGGTGGACCAACTCGCCGAATTCGCCCGGACCCGGCCGGGGCTGCTTCCCGCATGTTCGCCGGAACTCCTCGCACGCCTGCGTGACGATGTGCCGCGTGTGGCGCGTCACGAGCACACGATCGCGGGCCTGCTGGCTGGTGACTCCGACTACGTCGCCCTGTGCCACTGGAACGCCAACATCGACAACGCGTGGTTCTGGCGCGACACGGGCGGCATTCTGCGCTGCGGCCTGATGGACTGGGGATGCGTCGGGCAGATGAACCTGGGCATGGCGATCTGGGGAGCCATGTCCGGCGCCGAAACCGGGTTGTGGGAGTCCCACCTCGACGAGCTGCTGGAGCTGTTCGTGGCCGAGTTCCGTCGTTGCGGCGGGCCAGAACTCGATCCCACGCGGTTGCGCCGGCACACGCTGCTGTATGCGGCGTCAATGGGCGCCGCGTGGCTCCTGGGCGTGCCCGCGTTGATCGGCAGGCGATTCGAGGCCATCCCGGACAGCCGCGAGCACCCCCTGATCCGCGACGACGAGAGCGTGCGGGCACCGCTGCAGATGCTGTCGAACCTGTTGTTCGTGTGGGAACGGCACCGCGTGGGCGTGCTGCTCGATGACATACTCGCCGATGGCGGCATGATGGAGTCCGCCCCACCGGCGCGTTGCCCCGACCGTCCCATGCGGCCCGACCTTTCGGCCGATGAGTTAGGTCAGCCACCCTCGTAGCGCACGGGTGATCAGCGGCATCACGAGCCATGTCAGGATCGCCACGTTCGCCACCGCGGTCAACGGCACCACGGCCCACAATGGAAGGTCGGGGACGGTCGACTGGCGGACGGCGGTGACCAGAAGTGATACCGGTATCAATCCGGCGATCACGGCGATCGCTTGTTTCCATTGTTTGGGTGCCGCGCCCGGCGGGCTAAACCAGCCGGCGTAGCCACCGACGACGTTGACGGTTCGCTCGCTTTCGGTCAGCGCCGACATGGCGCGCAGAATGTCCCGGCGTTGCGCAGACCTCATCCAGCGGTCGAGATCGTCGCGCGTGTGAAACGTCAGCAGTGCCACCGTGTCCGGTTGAGCGCCCGCGACGGCCGGGATGAGTTGGTGGCGGATAAGACCACCCAGCGCGCCGGCGGCCGCCACGGCATTCTCGTGGAGCTCGCGGTGGGCCTTTTCGGCTCCCTGGCGTAAACGGACAGCACTGATCAGGGTGACGCTATCGGTTCGGGGTTGAACGATGCGTTGCTCTATAGGCCGATCCACAAGATATGCGTCGCATTCAGCGATCAAGGCCGCGCGCTGTGCAGAGCACAGCCACGCATCAAGGTCTCGTTCTGACCGAAACTGATAGATCACCACCCACTCGCACGGGTGGTTCTCGTCGGGTGGCTGCACGCTCATGCCGATGTAACCGGAAGACCGCTCGATTGCCCGGCGCAGGCGGCGCAGCCAGCGTCGAAACCGCCGGTGTTCGTTGTCGGTTACTCGCCGCGATATGACCACGGTGGCATAGCCGGGACCGTGGGACGTCACCGCGCCGGCTTCTCGTTCCAGATGTGCGATCGCGGCGTCCGCGCCATTCATCGACGACTCCTTACACGTCCGGGACCGAGGCGGCGGCGTTGGCGCTCATGACGGCACTATCCACCTCGCTTACCTCAGTCGTCGGCGATCGGCGGGGAACTGAGCGCGGGGACCGTCGCTTCGCGGTGCACCGCCGACCTCGCCGCCACGGCGAACATCTCGAGCTTGTCGACCACCGTCTGCCCCTCCGGCTTGTGCCCCCAGATGCTGATGCCCTGGTGGGTCGTCGGCTTCCAGACGGACTCGTCGACGACGATCGGGTTCCAGCCGACCTCCCACTCGAAGCCCGACGGGGTCATCGCGTAGTACGACAGTTCCTTGTCGTTGGTGTGCTGCCCGACCGACATCGTCATCTCGAAACCCAGCGCGTTGACGCGCTGATACGACGTCACCATGTCGTCGAGCGTGGCGACTTGGACGTTCACGTGTTGCACCCGCGTGCGAATCGGGTTGACGGGCAACATATTCACGGATGCGATCGCCACGGAGTGGTGACGTTCGTTGACGCGCAGGAAGCGGACCTTCAGCTTCAGGCCGTTGATCGTCTCGTCGATGTAGTCCGACAGGCGCGCGTTGAACACGTGGTCGTAGTAGCTCCGCATGTCGTGCGGCTTCTTCGTGAAGATCGCCACGTGGCCCAGGCCCCCCGCGCCGGTGACGAACCCGCTGCCCGGTATGTCCAGCGCCAGCGGCGCCGTGCGGGCGGTGGTGTACACCTCCTGGCCCAGCCCGTTGGGTCCGGGGAACCGCAGGAAGCGCTCCACGCCGCGGAGCTTGGCGTCGTCGTCGGAGCCGTCCACGGCCGGCACGCCGTGGTCGGTGACCCGCCGGCAGATTTCGTCGAAGGTGGCGTGGTCATCGAGATGCCAACCGAGGGCGACGACGTCCTCCGCCGGCCCCCGCCGCAGCAGGAAGCGACATTCGTTGGCGTCCAAGCGAAACCGCATCGTGTCGGGCAGCATCTCGTCGAGGTGCATGCCGATCGCGTCGCGCCCGAAGCGCTTCCAGTCGGCGAACTTGTTGGTTTCGATCACGACATAGCCCAGGTGGACGTTGCCGAAGATGTCAGTGGTCATGGGGTTCTCCTTAAAGATGGTCATGCCGTCAGAAACGCGGTGGTGACGGCGTTGAAGAAGTCGGCGCGTTCCCACTGGACCCAGTGGCCCGTCTTCGCCGTGATGAGCACGTCGGCGTTGGGCATCCGCTCGCCCAGCATCGCCGCGCCGCTGGGCTTGTTGACCTTGTCGTCACGTCCCCAGATAACGAGCGTCGGGGTGGCCAGGTGCTTGAGCCGGCGGTCGCGGGTGAAGTCCATGCGCCACAACGCCTTTGGGCTCGTCGGCCGTTGCAGGGGCGGATTGGCGACGACCTCGGGCTCGATCGACGACTGGTAGCGCGACTCGATCAGGGCCTCCGGGACGGATTCGCCGTCGTACACCAGATACGAGCGGATGAAGGTGCGCAGCTTGTCGGGGCTGGGCCCGTCGCCGCCGTAGTACGACAGCAGGCTTTTCAGCCCCGCGGTCGGCAGCCCACGGCTCGTCCCGACACCGCCCGGGCCCATCAGCACGAGTTTGTCGACCCGATGCGGGGTGTCCAGGGCGAGGCGCAACGCGCACGCCCCGCCGTAGGAGTTGCCGACCAGATGCGCGCGCTCGATGCCGAGTTGGTCGAGCATCCCGCGGATGTGATCGGCCAGGAATCCGAACGGGTCGTCGCGATCGACGCCCTTGGACGAGCGGCCGTAGCCGGGCATGTCGGGGACGATCACGCGGAAGTTCTCGGCCAGCGACTCGATGTTCTTCGAATAGTTGGACACGCCCGATGCGCCCGGCCCGCCGCCGTGCAGGAGGACCACCGGTGGGCCGTCCCCAGCCTCGACGAGGAAGATGTCTTTCCCGTTGACGCGCACGGTGCGCTCGATCATGGTGTTGCTGGTCATCAATTCGCTCCTTAAACCTTCAGCCCGGCCGGGGGCCCCGGCAACCGCTGGTCTTCCTTTGCGGCGGCGTACACGAACCCGTCGGGCCGCACCACCACCACCGACGCGCCGCGCTTGTCGAGCCAGCGCGTCAGAATGCCGTCGGCGTCCACGACGCTGTCCGCGCTCGGAACGGCGCCGGGCACAAGGATTTTCAGGACGGGGACACCCGCCTCGCGCCACTCCCGAAGATCGGGGGCCGGCCCCAGGTGCAGCACGGTCCAGCGGCCGCCGATGACGTCGTCCAGGCGGACGGCGTCACCCTTCTCCTCGACCACCCACGGCTGCTGGATGAGCCAGCCGACGGCACCGTTTCCGTTGTGCGCCAACAAACCCTTCTGGTAACGCGCGTCGGGCAGCCAGCGGTGCTGGCGGAGCCAGGACGTGAACCCCGGCACCTTGCTCGCGGTGCGGAAGAAGTGGTTGCGCACGGCGGCGCGCCGCGGGTCGCGCTGGATGATCAGCTTGCCCGTCTTGACCGCGCGGTTGGTGACCTCCTTCACGTGTGGCATCCGCTCGGCTTGGTAGGTGTCCAGCACCGACTCGGGCAGCGACCCGTTGAGCACCGCGGCCAGCTTCCAGCACAGGTTCGCGACGTCGCGGACACCGGCGCACATGCCCTGACCGATCCACGGCGGCATCGCGTGGGCGGCATCGCCGGCCAGGAAGACGCGGCCGACGCGCCACCGGTCGGCGAAGCGGACGTGGTGGCTGTAGCAGGCGAACCCGAGGATCTTCACGTTGTCGGGCGAAATGCCCTGCCGCCTCAGCACTTTCCAGATCGCCTCCTCGGAGAGGAGGTCCTTCTCATCCTCCTCGTCGCGCACCGGGAACTCCCACCGGTGATGGCCCAGCGGGGTGGGGCAGTCGACGGTCGGCCGTTCGGGGTTGCAGTGAAAGCGCAGCCGGTCGTGGCCGGGCCATTCCTTGAGCACCTTGGTGTCGATGACGATCCAGCGCTCCCCGTAGGTGCGCCCGCTGAAACCGATGCCCAGCTGCCCGCGGATGAAGCTCGACCCGCCGTCCGCGGCGATCACGTACGACGCCCGGATCCGCCGGAACTCGTCGGCGCGAAGATCGGCCAGCATGAGTTCGACGTGCTCGTCACGCTGGACCACCCGTAGGCACTCGTGCTCGAGCATCACCGTGACGTTGGGGAAGCGGTCCACCCCCTCGCGCAGCACCTTCTCAAGCGCGGGTTGGTAGATGAACTGCTGGGGCGGGTGGCCGTTGCCGCGCGACACGGGCAGGAGCCGCACGAACGGCACGCCATTGGCGTCGACGAAGTTTGCGCCGTTGCCGGGCTGCATGTCGGCATTGAGCCGGTCGGCCAGGCCGACCTGTTGCCAGATGCGCACGACCTCCTCGTCGGTCGAGATGGCCCTGGCGCGCGTGTAGATGTTCGGATCGCGCTCCACGACGACGACCTTGAGGCCCAGCTGGCCGAGCAGGTTGGCGGCGGTGACGCCGACCGGCCCGTACCCGACGATCGCTACGTCATAAATCGGTTGGTCTGACATGAGGGGAACCTTCGGAGGAGAGGTTGTTAATGTAGTGCTCCATACAGTAAGCTCTCGATAGCGTGATCGTCAACACCTGAGAAGGAGGGAATGTGGCACAGAAAAATTCGGCCGGCGCCAAAGCCCCCGAACCCCGTGCTCAGCGGCGGACGCGCGCCAACGGGGAACAGTCGCGCGAGCGGATCCTCGACGCGGCGACCGAAGTCGCCACCGAGCGCGGCTACGACGGCACGACGATCTCACTCGTCAGCAAGAAGAGTGGCCTCCCCCCGACCTCCATCTACTGGCACTTCACCGACAAGGACGACCTGATCGCGGCGGTGATCGAGCGCAGCTTCCAGCGCTGGCTGGCCGAGCTCGACCTGACAGAAGTGACGCCGGACCGCGAGTGGATGACGGAGTTCGGCGGCCGGGTCGCCAAGGCTTTGCTCGATGCGCCGGACTTCCTCCGCCTCGGGCTGATGCTGAGCCTGGAGCGCCGGCCCGTCGAACCGCGCGCGAGGGAGATGTTCCTCGAGGTGCGCGATCGCGCGTTCCACCGGTTCGCGGAGATGGTGCGGCAGATTGCGCCGGAGCTCGACGACGAAGGCGTGCACCTGCTGACCACCTACGCGATCGCCGGCGCCGACGGGCTGTTCATCGCCAAGGAAGTCGGTGGCGACTCCGTCGACCTGGCCAGGTTGTTGGACCTGCACGTCCGCATCGTCTTCGACATGGCGGCCAAGCTGCTCGAGCCCGGGAACTCGGCATGACCGTTCAAACCGCCCAGCTGACCGACGCCGCTCAACTCCTCTACGACGCCCAGAACAGCCGCGTACCGATCGCGCCGCTCACGGAGACACACCCTTACCTGACCGTGGCCCAAGCGTATTCGGTGCAGCGCATCAACATGGCCCGCTACCTCGCCGAGGGCCACGTGCTGCGCGGCCACAAGATCGGCATCACCTCCGCGCCCATGCAGGAGCTCCTTGGCGTGGACGAGCCCGACTTCGGCTACATCCTCGACAACATGGTGCTACCCGACGCCGCGACCGTGCCGGTCACCGCGTTCTGCGCGCCGCGCGTTGAACCCGAGGTCGCGTTCCTGATGCGCGCGCCGCTGCGCGGGCCGGGCGTGACGATCGACGACGTGCTGGCCGCCACCGAGGCCGTCGCCCCGGCGTGCGAGATCGTCGACAGCCGAATCGCCGACTGGCGGATCACGTTGGCGGACACCATCGCCGACAACGCCAGCTCCGGCGCGGTGGTGCTGGGCGAGTGGGTGCCGATCGGCCGGGCGCCGGCGCTCCCCGAGACCACCGCCACCCTCGCCGTCAACGACGCGATCGTCGCCACGGGCGCGGGCACCGCGGTGATGGGTCATCCCGCCGCCGCCGTCGCCTGGCTGGCCAACGCGGTCGCGAAATACGGCACCACAATCGAGGCCGGCGAGTTGGTCATGTCCGGCTCGTACACCACGGCCATGTTCGTCACCGCCGGGGACCGCGTATCGGCGACGGTCAGCGGACTCGGTTCGGTCAGCGTGAGTTTCGAGTGATGAAGGGCAGTTCAGTGAGTAACGAACGATATCCGGTCGCCATCATCGGATCCGGCAACATCGGCACCGACCTGATGGTCAAGGTTCTCCGCAGCGAGGGACCGCTGGAGATGGCGGCGATGATCGGCATCGACCCCGCCTCCGACGGGCTGGCCCGGGCAAATCGCCTCGGCGTCCCGACATCGTCCGAGGGCATCGAGGGCCTGCTGGCGATGTCCCACTTCGACGACATCCGGCTCGTTTTCGACGCCACCAGCGCGAGCGCACACGTCAAGCATTGGAACATGCTGCGCGACAAGGACGTTCGGGTCCTCGACCTGACGCCGGCGGCCATCGGGCCCTTCTGTGTGCCGGTGGTGAACCTGGAGGACCACATCGACGCGCCGAACCTGAACATGGTGACGTGCGGGGGGCAGGCCACCGTGCCGATCGTCGCCGCCGTCAATGACGCGGCCCCGGTGTCGTACGCCGAAATCGTCTCGTCCATCTCGTCGAAGTCGGCCGGCCCGGGCACGCGCGCGAACATCGACGAGTTCACCGAGACGACCGCCACCGCGCTCAAAGTGGTTGGCGGAGCGCAGCGCAGCAAGGCGGTGATCGTCCTCAACCCGGCCGACCCCCCGATCCTCATGCGCAACACCGCCTACTGCCTGGTCGAGGGCGACTGCGACCACGAAGCCATCGGCGTGTCGATCGCCGAGATGGTGGAGCGGGTCGCCCGGTATGTGCCGGGCTACAAGCTCACCAAACCCGTCCAGTTCGAGACGTTCGACGCCGACCGTCCGTTGCACATCCCGGAGACCGGGAAGTTCATGGGCACCCGGGTCACGGTGATGCTGCAGGTGACGGGCGCCGCGCACTACCTGCCCGCCTACGCGGGCAACCTCGACATCATGACGTCGGCCGCCCTGGCCACCGCGGAACGAATCGCCGCGCACTCGATGGCGACTGTGGGAGTGAGGAAATGAGCAAGCCGCTGTACATCAGCGATGTCACGCTGCGTGACGGCATGCACGCCGTGCGACACTCTTACACCCTGGAAAAGGTCACCGAGATCGCCCGGGCGCTCGACCAGGCGGGGGTGGACTCGATCGAGGTCGCCCACGGCGACGGGCTGGCCGGCTCCAGCTGCGTCTACGGATTCGGCGCCCACACCGACCTGGAGTGGATCGAAGCCGTGGCCGGGACCGTAGAACGGGCCAAGGTGGCGACCCTCGTGCTGCCGGGCATCGGGACCGTCCGCGACCTGACCGCCGCGCACCGGGCGGGCGCCAGTGTCGTGCGCGTCGCGACCCACTGCACCGAGGCCGACATCTCCGCGCACCACATCGTCGCGGCGCGCGAACTCGGCATGGACACCGTCGGTTTCCTCATGATGAGCCACATGACCACCCCGCAGAAGCTCGCCGAGCAGGCCGTCGTGATGGAGGGATACGGGGCCGGGTGCGTCTACGTCGTCGACTCCGGTGGCGCGATGACCATGCGCGACGTCGCCGAACGGGTCGACGCGGTGCGGCAAAGCCTCGACAGCGCAACCGAAGTCGGCATCCATGCCCACCACAACATGTCGCTGGGTGTGGCGAATTCGATGGTCGCCGTGGAGCATGGCGCTCACCGCGTCGACGCATCACTGACGGGTATGGGCGCCGGCGCCGGTAACGCGCCACTGGAGGTCTTCGTCGCGGCGGCCACCCGGATGGGCTGGCAACACGGCTGTGACCTCAACGCGCTGGAGGACGCCGCCGACGATCTTGTGCGGCCCCTGCAGCAGCGTCCGGTGCGCGTGGACCGGGAGACGTTGACGCTGGGATACGCGGGCGTGTACTCAAGTTTCCTGCGTCATGCCGAGGCAACTGCCGAACGGTTCGGCGTCGATGCGCGCACGCTTCTGGTCGAAGCCGGGCGCAGGGGCTTGGTCGGCGGCCAGGAGGACATGCTTATCGATATCGCCCTCGATCTGACCGGGGAACGGGCTTCCGCGTAACCGCGGCGGCGGTCCGGCTGTGAAGCTCAGCGCCGTCGCGATGGGCAGAACACCGGCAGAGCCCGATACCGGACGGTGAAGCGTGCATGCTCGTGCTGTCCATCCACCTCGCCGTCCATCGCCACGGCGGCTCGGCCCGTCAACGGATCGGAAGCTGAACTCGGGAACGTGATGCTCGTGATATAGCCGGCTGCGTTGCAGCCGCCCCAGCATGAGTGCCGTCATGACTCGAGTCTTGCTGAAAGGGCGGCCTGTCTCCAGAATGCGAACATCGATCAACCCGGTGTCTAACCGGCTGCGCTGCGCGGGCGCGAAGCCGGACGGTAGGTAGATCGAATTGCCCAGGAAGACCAGCGATGTCTGCATCATCTTGTTGTCGTAGCTGATTCGCACCGGCTGCTCATGGCGCAGGACGCGAAGCATTGCGTAGGCGGCTGCTAACGGCTTGCCTATTGTGTGCTCCAACCGTTCGCGCGTTTGCACGAGCCTCGGATAGGTACCGATGCTTGCGGTGTTGACGATCACCTGGGAATCGTTGAAGCACAACAGATCGACGCACGAAACGGTGCCCTGCTGTATGGCGCGGATCGTCTTGGCTTGGTGGTCGCACCCGATGTCCTTCGCGAAGTGGTTGAACGTGCCGGCCGGGAAGACCGCGAGCGGCCGTCCGGTGTCTACCGCGATGGCCGCTGCGCACGCCACCGTTCCGTCGCCACCACCGACGCCGAGTACCTCAGCCCGTTCGGCTGCCGCACGGAACACGTTTGTGATGTTGTCGTTCTTGGTGAGTTCGACGATCTCGGCATTCGGCAGTTCTCGTCGAACCTCGCCGATGACGCGCGCCCCGGTCCCGCTCCCCGAAGCGGGATTGACCACGAGGACCACCCCGGCGCCATCGGGTCGGGGCGGCGTCTCGATGCGTAGCGGGTCCGCCGAGGGGAGCTTGTACTCGGCTATTGGCGGGACCAAGCGCGAGCCCAGGACTGCGATCGACGCGCCGATGCCGACGCCCGCAAACACGTCACTGGGATAGTGCGCACCGGTTCCGACGCGGGAAACCCCTACGAGGCCGGCAAGCGGCACGATTAGCAGCCCCAGCATCGGGTTTTCCATCCCGACGCCCACCGTGAAGGCGGCGGCGCTGGCGGAGTGGCCGGACGGCAGCGAATTGGACTTGGGATATTTATGCAGACGTCGCAGCAGCGGAACGGATTCGTGGGAGGGGCGCTTGCGGCGCCACATCCGCTTAGCCACCTGATTGGTGACCAGGCTCGCCACCGCAAGGCTGGCCACACCGCGGCCCGCGGCGTGGCCGGCGGATCGGTTGCCCGACATCGCCAGCGCCGCCGCAATCGCGAACCACAGCTTGCCGTGATCGGCCGCCCGGGAGAGCGCCGGCATCAATTTATCGAGCAGCGGACTCCGTGACTCCGCGATCGCGTCGAAAACCTCAGTGTCGAGGGTGCTCAGGCCCGCAGTGATCTGCCGGACCGCCCGCGAGGAGCGCAACCGCGGAATCCTCATCGCCTCAACCCCTGCCATCGGGGACACCCCACAGCGCCTGGTGGTTCGTCGCCATCGTTTCGGTGCCCAGGTTCCGCGGCATAGGGCCCAAAGTCATCGATGCGCCGGAGAAATTACTCCCAAATACCCCCTTCGCCAGGCCGCCCACCGTTGGCGCGCGCGATTCGGCGCGTGTTCCGGGGCTGATGCCGCAGTTCTAACGATGGCGCGGCCAGCGACGCAGTGACGCAAGTCATTTCATTGACCGGACCACGACGGGCGGGCGGTCAGCACGTCGGGACCGCCCTCGGTGATGTGCACGGTGTCCCGTCTGAATACGGCCCCAACACGCTCTTGCCACACGTAGCCGGTGATCGCCAAAACCATGCCGGCCTCCAACTCGTCGCGTTCGCCGGCGGCCAGCAGGGTTTGGGACACCACCGGTGGGTCGAAGCCCAACCCCAATCCGTGCGCGATCGGCATCGGCGGTGTCGGCTCGCCGGCCGCCTGATAGGCGGCCAGCAGATCGGCGGTCGGCGCCCCGGGCCGGCACGCGGCAAGCATGTTGTCGTACAACGCATCCGACCGGTCGAACAACTCGCGCGCCCCGTCGCGGGCCGGCCAGGTCCGACCGACCTCGGCGACATAGCCATTCGCGAGGGCGCCGGCGGAGAACGCGACCAGGTCGCCCGGTCGCACCTCGTCGTAACCGGCGCGCCGCCACGGGTGTTCCCTTGAGGTCACCCATGCGGCGTCCTGGGTGGCCGGCGTGCTCACCCCGCCCGCGGCCATGGTCTCCATCATCGCCCCGGTCAGAGTCCGCTCCGACACCCCCGGCGCGAATTCGGCAAGGGCGGCGGCCAATCCGTGTTCGGCGACGCGAAGGGCGGTGCCCATCGCCGCGATTTCGTCGGGCGTCTTGACCCGCCGTGCCGCGCGCATCGCGGGCTCCGCGTCGACGAGTTCGGCATTGGGGAACGCGTCGGGCAGCAGGGCGGCGAAAGTCGGTGTGATCGCATCGGTTCCGACCCGCCGCGCCGTGTCGGCGCCGTCGATCTTCTTCAGCACGTCGATGAGCGTCATCGGGTTCCAGGCCAGCCCGTAGAGGTGATCGCGGCCGATCTCCTCCGGGACCCCCTCGTCGTCGGTGCTGTTGAGGTAGATGTCCCCGGACGCGCGCACCAGCACGCACATCGGACCGAAGGGCCGGGTGCCGGCTATCCACAGCTGCGGCGCGCCGGTGACGTAGCGAATGTTGGCTTGCCGCCCGAGCACGAGGATGTCGAGCCCGTGTGCGTCCATTTGGGCCAGCGCCCGTTCCCGGCGGCCCACGCGCAGCGCGGTGGGGTCGGGGAGAACCTCAGTCGCCATAGGGGGAATAGGGGTAGTCGGTGATCGGCAGGTAGCCGTCTTCGGTGATGACGACGATCTCCTCGCTGCGGTAGCCGCCCGTGCCGTCCTCCCACACCACGGGCTCCAGAACCAGAACCATGCCGGGCGCGAAGACGAAGTTGTCGTCGAACTCTTCGCCGAGATCCGTTCCGATCATCGGCGCTTCGGCGGGGTAGGTGCCGATGCCGTGGCCCAGATAGAAATGCGGCAGCCATGGTTTGCGGCCGCCGTTGGCGGCGATCGCCGCGCGCGCCAGATCCCCTGAGGTGACACCGGCTTTGGTCACCGCGAGCACCGCGTCCAGGATGGCTCGCCATTGCCGAAACTGGTCCTGCTGGCGTGGCGTGGGCGGTTGGCCGACCACCCAGGTCCGGCCGAAGTCGGAGCAATATCCGGCATAGGTGATGCTGATGTCGGTCCACAGCACATCGCCGTCCGCCAATTCGCGCTCGGTGGGCAGCAGCGGCAGCGCCAAATCCCCGTGCGTCGTCCATATTCCGGCTGCCCGGGAACTCGGCATCACCTGCCAGATGGCTTCCAGCATGTTGGTGGTGGCCCCCAGCTCGAACGCGCGGCGCACCAACCTGGCCGAGAGATCGATCTGCCGCAGGCCGGGTGCCAGGGCCCGCTGCACATCCACGATCGCTTGTTCGGTGATGCGGGTGGCCCGGCGAAGGCAGGACAACTCATCTCGAGTCTTAACCAATTGCGCCGCACCGACCACGATCGCCGCATCCGTCGGTTCGCCCCCGGGGAACAGCGTACGGCCGGCCCGTCGCATCGCTCCGGTCAGTTCGTCGACGGCGACGTTCGCGCCCGACGGGACCAGCCCAGCCAGCACACGCGCGAATTGCTCGACCCCATGGTCGAATTCGAGGTAGACGGGCCCGTGCAGATGGTCGTCGGGCACCGGCGATTCCGCCGAAGCCCCGCCGCGGTACGGCATGAACAGGTGGGGATGTTCGTCGTCGGCGAGGACGACCGCAACGGGGCGCTCGACGTGCGAGAGGCCCGCGTCCACGAGCGGCCAGCTGACGCCGGTCGCGTATCCGACGTAGCCGTTCATCAACAGGATCAGCGCATCGACACCATGATCGGCCATCGCGGACCGTAGCCGCGCGCCGGTCTCCGCACGCATGCGCGCCCAATCCGGTTCGTCCGGTATCTCGACGACGGAGGCGCTCCCGGGGAAGGCCATCACCATGTCACTGGAAGCTCGTAGAGGCCGTAGGCCAGCGCGTCGTGTTTGAACGGCAGCTCCTCGACCGGCCCCGCGAGCCGCAGCGTCGGGACCCGGCGCAGCAAGGTGGGCAGGACGATCTGCAGTTCCATGCGCGCCAGCTGTTGCCCGACGCACTGGTGGCGACCGTAGCCGAAGCCGACGTGCGGGCCGTCCTCCCGACGCAGGTCGAGCCGGTCGGGGTCGGGGAACTGCCGGGCGTCCCAGTTCGCCGGGGCGATGTCGAGGATGATGCCCTCGCCGGCGCGGATCGTCTCGCCGCCCACCTCGATGTCGTCGACGGCGATGCGGCGCTGGCCCGTCTGAATAATGCTCAGGTAGCGCATCAATTCCTCGACCGCGACGGCGATCACCTTCGGATCATCGCTGTCGCGCATCAGCGCCAGCTGATCGGGGTGGTCGAGCAGGGCCGCGACGCTGAGGCTGATCATGTTGGCGGTGGTCTCGTGGCCCGCGATGAGCACGCCGGTGGCCAGCTGCGCGGCCTCGCGCACGCTGAGCTCTTCGGCGTTGACCCGCTCGGCCAAATCGGAAACCAGATCCTCCGACGGGCTCTGCATCTTGGTCCGCACCAAGTTCGCCAGGTACTTCGCCAACGATGCGGCGCCCTGTGCCGTGTCCTCCTCGGTGGCGTAGCGGCCCATGCCCCGCTGGGCTTGGGTCTGGAAGAAATCCGCGTCCTCGTAGGGCACGCCCAGCAATTGGCTGATGACCAGCGAGGGGACCGGCAGCGCCAGCGTGGTGACGATGTCGCCGGGGTTGGGACCGGCCAGCAGCGCGTCGATGTGGTCGTCGGTGATCTGCTGCACCGCCGGTCGCAGCGCCTCAACCCGCTTGAACGTGAACGGTTTTGACAGCATCCGGCGAAACCGGGTGTGCTCTTCGGCGTCGGAGGTGAACACCGAACGGGGGCGTTTGTGCACCGTCGCCAGCATCCCCGCGTTCCAATGCGGGTAACCGGGCAGCCGGTCGTCGACGCTGGTGCGCGAGTCGGTGAACAACGCGCGAATCGCCTCGTAGCCGTGGATCAGCCACGGCGTGCTGCCGTCCCAGATCCGCACACGGCTCAGCTGCTTGTCGGCGTTGAGCTGCAACACCTTTGGCGGGGGCGCGAACGGGCATCCGGGCGCCCGTGGCATCGGGAAAGCCGGGATATCGGTGGCGGTCGAGACGTCGGTCATCGTTCTCCTCGGTGCGGGGCCGGTGTGGTATCGCCGGGCCGGCCGCCCGCCGCGCCCACGTGGACCGGGGCGCGCCACAGGCCGACGATCGCGTCGATCAGGCCTTCGCCGGCGACCGGCCAGGCCGAACGCGAACGAGGTCCGTGCTCGGCCAGCGCGCCTTCGTGCTCGGCGCAGGTGTGCATGAGCAGGTTGCGCACCATGACCATTCGCTCGGAACGAACCCGCCGTGGCAGGTCGGGCAGGCACCGGTTGATGCCGTCGATGGTCCGCACCAGCAGGGGCGACGCGAGCGCGTCCTTGGTGACGACGTGACGGTACGTGGGGTCGGCCATGGCCTGGGCGGCGAACCGGGCGTACCAGCTGGGCGTGCCCAGCGCGTGCAGGTGATCGGTGAGCGGCCGCACCAACACACCCACCCAGTCGCGCAGGTCGGTCGAGTCCTCGATGGCGGTCAGCATTTGCGCCCGCAGTTCCTCGATCGGCTCCCGATGCTTGCTCTCGATCGCCCGGAGCAGGTCGGTCCGCGTCCCGAAGTGGTAGCAGGCCGCGGCGTTGTTCCCTTGTCCGGCCGCCTCGCTGATCTGCCGGTTCGACACCGCGTACATGCCGCGCTCGGCGAACAGCTCTTCCGCGGCCGACAGGATCGCCTCGCGGGTGCCCGTCGACCTGTCGGCACGGACGATCCGCTCGGCTGTCATCGCCTCAGTGAACACCGCGCACGGAATTAAATCAAGCAATTTATTTGTCACGGCGCGCCGCTCGCTTGTCAACCAGCGGTCCCGCCGGAATCCCTGGGCTTCAAGGTGATTTCATCGCTCAGCCGCCCGAGCCGCCCCGCCCCGGAATACAGTCTGGTGTATGAATCCGCTCCAGCGGGTGGCTCGCAATCCGGTGGCCTACCGCCGGCTGGTCCTCAACGGTCAGCCGGTGGCGGAACGAGCGGAGGCGCTGCTGCGGTTCGCGACGGGCGAGCGGTTCGGCGTGCTGGACCTCGCCGGACTTCCGAACGTCCGGATCACGACGCCGGGCCGCAAGACCGGTCTCGCCCGCACGGCGACGGTGCAATACGTGCCCGTCGAGGGCGGGCTGTTGCTGGTGGGTTCGAACTGGGGACGGGCTCGCCACCCGTCCTGGTCGGCGAATCTGAAGGCCGCCCAACGCGTTACCGTCCGGCGGCGCGGCCGGCGGTTCGTGGCGACCGTGCGGTTGCTCACCGGCGAGGAGCGCGACCAAGCGTGGTCCACGGTCCTGGCGCACTGGCCGAACTATCAGCTGGCCCAGAATCGCGCGGCCGGGCGGCAATTCCGGCTGTTTCTCCTGACGCCCACGCCGTAGGCGTCGCGACGAACTAACCCGGGTGGGCCTTCTTGAGGTGCGCGATCTCGTCGCCCCACACCGACTGAGCCCCGGCGTCGCCCACGCGGTAGATCTGCACCGTCGACGCGACGGCAATGGCGAGCACCACGATCGCGATGGTCGCCCGGACGGCCACCCGGCTCTTGTCCGAGCGGCGTTCGATCACGCGCATCACCACGAGCACCAGCGCGGCCGCCAGCAGTGCGGCGGCGAAGTAGTTCATCGTGCCGCCCAGGGTGGCGTGCTTTTGCAGGATGGCGCTGGGTTTGGCCCTCAGGTCGTAAAGCCATTCCCCGGCATTCACCGTGATCGGCGTCAACACCATGGTGGCGGCAGCCGAGATCACCGCGAGCCACAACAGCGGGCCGCGGCGCGCCGTCGGCCACAGCACGCACACGATCTCCAACAGGGCGGTCAGCGGCACTAGCACCACCACGAAGTGCAGCAGCAGGGCGTGGGCCGGCATGCCGTTGATTACGGTCATCGGGCTCCTCGGGTTGTGGGCGGTCAGCTCGCGCTCAGCCGCCGAGCCCCTTCTTGACGGCCGCGTCCTGTTTCTGTGCCACGTCGTTGACGAAGTCGGTCGGTGCCAGCGTGTCGGGCGGCCCGTCAAACTGCAGCGTGACCAAGGCCCTGCCCTCGGTGAAGAGCACTATCGTCACGCCCTTGCTGCGGTCCGGCGAGTTGCCCAACAAGGTGGTCCCGCCGGCGCCGACGTTGGCCGCCTGGGTGGTCGGGTTCTTGATCACGTCACCCTGAGCGCCCTTGGCCGCGTTCAGCGCGTTCGTGGCGGCGCCGGGGTCGGCAAACACCTGGATCGTGTCCTTGATGACGTGGCTGCCGTCGTCGTCTTTGAAGGTCGTCGCGACGCCCGGCTGGCCGTTCGGGTTACTGGTCGGTGGGGCGGCCGTGAACGGTATCGGGGCGTTGATGTCGCTCGCCTGGATCAGCAGCCCGGTGTACTCGTTGGGCTGCGCGGCCGCCGACGAGCTCGGTGCGGCGCTGGTCGCGCTGGTCGCCGAGCTGGACGATGCCGGTTTCGACGTGGAGGGCGTCGAACTCTTGCCGCCGCACCCCGCTACCGCCACCGCCAGCGCCGCCGTGACCGCGACGCCCGCTGTCACCGTCGGTGAAGTCCTCATCGAAGTCGAGCTCCCTTCCAGGGCGGCCTGCGGCGCCACAGTCGAGTCGTTTCCGAATCGCACAGTACATTGCGGAAGTCGCGCCGCCGTGGCGCTCGAGGGCTCCTGAGGGCCGGCAACGACCTATTCGAGCTGGTCGCGCAGGCAGCGCAGGGTGCTGGCCAGGATGCGGGAGACCTGCATCTGCGACACCCCGATCCGCTCGGCGATCTGGCTCTGCGTCATCGATTCGAAGAACCGCATCCGCAAAACCTCGCGTTCGCGCGCGGGAAGGCCGGCGACCAGGACGCGCAGCGCCTCCCGATTGGTGATGTGCTCGATCTGCGGATCGATACCGCCGACCGCGTCGGCGACCGACCGGGGCGTACCCGAACCGTCGGTGCCCACCGGCGCGTCCAGGGAATCCAGCCGGTAGGCGTCGCCCGCCACCAGGCATTCGACGATCTCCTCGCGGGGAACCTCGAGCACCTGTGACAACTCGCCGGCCGTGGGCGCACGTCCCAGCTTCTGGGCCAGGTCACCCGTCGTCCTGCTGATCTGCACGTGGAGTTCCCGCAACCGGCGCGGCACCCGCATGCCCCAGCTGTAGTCCCGGAAGTATCGCCGAACCTCGCCCATCATGGTGGGGACCGCGAAACCGATGAAGCTGGGCCCCTTGGCCGGGTCGAATCGGTTGACGGCGTTCATCAGCCCCACGCGCGCCACCTGCACGAGGTCGTCGAGGCCTTCGCCCCGGCGCGCGAAGTGGCTGGCCACATGGTCGGCCAGCGGCAGGCATCGGGCCACGATGCGTTCGCGCTGGCGGCCGTACTCGTGCGACTCGGCCGGCATCTGGCGCAGTGCCACGAACATTTCGACCACGTCGTCGTAGGAATCGTCGGACTTGCTGTCGCGGCACTCGGCGGGACGGCTGGGAGCCAGTACGTCGGTCATAGGCGCACGCGCCCGGTGGTGGCGCGGCTGATCCTGAAAACTTTGGTGCACAATCGGTTTGGCATTGCTGACTCACTCCTCTGAGTCGTGTGCAACGAGGCCTGGCAGCTATGCGCAGAGTCGCCTCAATGCACCTGTAT
Source organism: Mycobacterium sp. E3339 (assembly GCF_001666915.1). Classification (NCBI taxonomy): domain Bacteria; kingdom Bacillati; phylum Actinomycetota; class Actinomycetes; order Mycobacteriales; family Mycobacteriaceae; genus Mycobacterium; species Mycobacterium sp. E3339. Next base: position 89,739 of record NZ_LZIZ01000212.1, read on the forward strand.
CCGCAGGACGGGTCGATTCCCAACACGCAGGGTTACCAATGAGATGACTCGAGGTGGTTTTCGCCGGAGCCATGTGCTCAGCAGCAGTGCGGCTGACAGGCCGCTTTGAGCTAAACGGCGACACGTCCATAACGGACTTCACTGGTGACTATACGCCCCATCGCGGACGCCCGCGAGCGCTTGCCCCAACTCGATTCAGATAGTTTTTCAACAGTTTCCGTTGTGAACCGACCGGACGGCGGCGAACCGCGGGCAGATATCCAGGCCGCGGTCGCAAGAACGCCGGACCCTCGCCGCGGCCGTAGCTGCGCCGGCCGCGGTTCTCATTTCCGTGGGGGCTGGGTACTGTTCGCCTAGTGTTCGTGACCACCCTCCCGCGACCGGGTCTCTGCGTGCGCCGAGACCGGTTTGCGCCCAACGCATTACGGCTCCCCTGATGGCAGGCGCGGGTGCCCGCCTGCTGGACGGGCGCGCAGTGGTGGTGGCCGGCGGCAGCCGCGGGATCGGGCGTGCGGTCGCCGAACTGCTCGGCGCGCTCGGCGCCGGCGTGGTGGTCAACGGGCGGGACGCGGACGCGGTCGAGGAGACCGTCGTCGCAATCAGAGGGGCCGGCGGGCGGGCCAGCGCGGTGGTCGGTCCCGCGGACGAGGAGCGCATCGCGGGTGCGCTGGTCGACGACTGCCTGCGCAGCCACGGGCGGCTGGACGCCCTGATCAACTGCGCCGGCATCGCCGAGCCGGCCGGGTCCTCGATCCTGAACATCTCGCCGGAGGACTTCGACCGCCTGATCAGCGCCCACCTCGGGACGGCGTTCCACACGTGCCGCGCGGCGGCCCGCGTCATGGCCGCCCAAGGCCACGGGGCCATCGTCAACACCAGTTCGGTCGCGTTTCTGGGTGATTACGGCGGGACCGGCTATCCCGGGGGCAAGGGCGCGGTGAACGCCCTGACCATGGCGATCGCCGCCGAACTCAAGGCGCACGGCGTGCGGGCCAACGTCGTGTGTCCCGGGGCCAGGACGCGCCTGTCCAGCGGCGCCGAGTACGAGGAACACATCGCGGACCTGCACCGCCGGGGGCTGCTGGACGAAATGACCATGCGCGCCTCGCTGGACAGCGCGCCGCCCGCCTTCGTGGCCCCGGTCTACGCCTATTTGGTGAGCGACTTGGCCCGGGCGGTGACGGGCCAAATCCTGGTTGCCGCAGGCGGATTCGTCGGCCGCTTCGACCGGCCGGCACCGCGGCTGCTGGGTTACCGCGACCACCGCGAGGCCGAACCCTGGTCGATTGACGACCTGCACAAGATGATCGGCGCCGCGCAACCCGCGCGCTGAGCCCGCCACGACCGATTGGCAGCAAACCGATCCCGGCGCGTCGCGGGTGCGGCGCGCCGGGCCGGGCGCGGCGTCGTCAGCGCACCGTGATTTCGCCCTCGATCCACCCCGAAGTCGCACGTTGTGGGTGCGGGCGGCCTACGCTGTCCTGCGAACCGCAGGAGGGTGTTTTGACAATGCAACCGAACCCGCTCGACCCCGTGGCCAGCGAACGGCTGTCGCATGCAGGCAAAGTGTTCACTTCCGATCTGTCGATCAACGAATTCGCCTTGCTGCACGGGGCCGGGTTCGAGCCGATCGAACTCGTGATGGGCGTCTCGGTCTACCACGTCGGTTACCAGTTCACCGGGATCCGGCAACAATCCGAACTTCCCGTGCTAACCGACGCGACCTATCGCGCGCGCTGGAATGCGATGTCGCGGATGCAGGCGGAGGCCGATTCGCTGGGCGCCGACGGCGTGGTCGGCGTCCGTCTCGAATGGCGGCATCAGGGCGAGGGCGAGCATCTGGAGTTCATCGCCGTCGGAACCGCGGTGCGATACGTCGCGAAGCCCGGCGCCTACCGGCGCCCCAACGGGCAAGCGTTCACCAGCCACCTGTCCGGGCAGGATCTGACGACCCTCCTGCGGTCCGGATTCGCCCCGGTGGCGTTCGTGATGGGAAACTGCGTGTTTCACATTGCCGTGCAAGGGTTTTTGCGCACCCTGAGCCAGGTGGGACGCAACGCCGAGATGCCGCAGTGGACGCAGGGCAGCTACCAGGCTCGGGAGTTGGCCATGTCCCGGATGCAAAGTGAGGCCGAGCGCGACGGCGGAACCGGCGTCGTCGGCGTGCACTTCGCGATCTCGAACTACGCGTGGGGACACCACACGGTCGAGTTCTACGTGGCCGGCACCGCGGTGCGGCGCGGCGGTGAGGCGCAAACGCTGACCCCGTCGTTCGTCCTGCCCATGAGCGATTGATGACGACCCTCGATCACCAGCGCGTCGGCCAGGCGGTCGGAGCGGCCCTGGCGGGGCCCGGGGGAGTCGGGCTGGTGCTGCGGGTGTTCTGCGGGGTTCCGGGGGTGGTCCTGGTCCCCGCGCGGCGGGGCTTCTTCCGGTCTCAGCCCGAGCGGGTGCAGATCGGCGACTGGCGTTATGAGGTGACCGCCGACGGCCGCCTGAGCGCCGCGCACGTGGTCAACGGGATCGTCCTGGCCGAGGAGGTGCTCGCCGCCGGCGCCGTCGGGCCGCACATCGCCCGCGCGCTCGGGCAGCTGGTGAACAGCTACGGCCCGACGATCATGCCGAACGTCGATGCGGCCCTCGAGGTCCTCGAGGCCGGGCCGCGGTGACGCCGGGCGCCCCCGCCTAGAGGCGACCGGCCGCGAAGTCGGCCGCCTGGTCGACCAGGCCCGCCTCGACATACTGGCGGTGGGCGACCGGGTTCCCGGCGTCCGAGCACACCGGGTCGCCGGGCACGCACAACTCGATGGTCTTGCCCGCGTACTGCGGGCCGATCGTCACGGGCGGCTCGTTGAGGATGCTCATGAACTGGCTCGATGGCTTTCCGAAGAGCGCGATCGCGGCCACGTGGCTGGAGACCTCGGCCGGCATCGGCTGCAGCGACCGGCCCAGGTGCACCCCGTCCGGCACCGCGCTTTCGGTGACGAAACCCATCACGGCCGCGCCCTGCGAGTATCCGCCCAGCACCATCCGGGTTCTGGGGCAGGACACCGCCATGTGTTCGACATGCGCCCCGGCGTCGCTGATGCCGTCCGCGGCCCGGGGAAAGTCCGTGGTCGCCGGGTAGTCGACCGGATAGACGCCGAGCGACCTGCCGCCCACGTGGGAGCGCAGGGTGTCGACGAAGCTCTGGCCGATCCGGCCGACGCCGGGCGGCTCGTTGGTGCCCCGGGCGAACACCACCTCGACGTCGGGGCACGGCTCGGCGGCCGCGACCGGAGCGACGGTGAGCGCCGAAAAGGGCAGAAGGACAGCACAAATCAGCTTGCCGAGGGTGTTCGCCTGCACAGCGTGATTTTGTCACAGGGTGACAAAGTGCGCGCGTTATGCGGTTGCGGCCGACGCCGGGGCTACCCCGGCGTGTCCCCGCCCGGGGCGTGTCGTCGGTGCAGGTACGACGTGGCGACGCGCAGCGCGCCGCGAAACGCATACACGGCGCTCACGATGGTGAGGAGGATCAGCAAGACGAACATCGGCAGCCAATTGCCCCTGCTGTGGTCGACGTCCCACCAGACGATGGTGAACAGCACCGCGCAGATGACGAGCACCATGTCGCGCCAGTTCCCCCGGTACGACAGCGCCGCCCTGCGCAGCGCCTGATTCCGGTCCGCGATCGCGACCAGGTCGTCGATGCGCGCGTCGATGCTGCGTTGCAAATCGGCGCGCCGCTTGGTGGCTTCGGGCGGCAGCCGTTCCAGCAAGTCCATGTCCTGAGCGATCAGGCCGCGATAGTCCGGCCCTCTGAACTGCCCTGCGGCGATGGCCAGCATGGCGCCGCCGAAAACGGGTGCACTATTGAGTGCGATCTGTCCCAGGCCCGCCATGCCCGCTCCTTCCGGTGGTCGTCAACGCCGCTCGCAGACGCAGGTCAGGATGCCTTGGAAGGGCGCCGTCGCGTGCGCTGCGGCTCGGGGCCCTGCAGTGCGTCCATCGCGCGCATGATCTGCGGATAGGCGATCGCCGGCCCAAGCCAACGGGTGAGGTATCGGCGCAGATCGGCACCGCTGCGCGCGGGCCGCCCGGGGTCGGTGAGGAACGAGTGCAGCAACCGGAGGCTGAACTCGTTCAGTTCGTCGAGGCCGGCGTCGTCGAAACCGTAGCTCTCCCAATCGATGTCGTAGCGGTGCAGCATCGACCGGCCGAATGCCAGGGCGGTGTCCGACACGATCGCGACCTTATGGCCCCTGCGTTGATTGAGCACGAACTCGACCTGGTTGTCGCAGGCCAGTTCCTCGATGGCGAACGCGAGGCCCTCGGTCATGGCCACCACCGGGTCGGTCACGCCCCCGAGGTGGGCCGCCATCCGATCCAGGAAGCCGTCGGCCGAACGCATCGCCGACGCCACCAACAGCGCCTGCGTGCCGGGGAAGTATCGATAGACCGTCTGACGGGTGACCCCGAGCGCCCGCGCCACGTCGGCGATCCGGAGTGCGGAGCCGCGTTCCTCGACGATCGTGTCGGCCGCATCCAGGATGCGCTCGATGGCCTCCTCGTCGGAGGCGGGCGTGTTTCCTGCCCAACCGTGACTGCGCATCTAACGAGCGGCAAACCCGTAGTCGGTGAACCCCACAGCTGGATAATAGCCTCTTCAGGGGGCTGATCAGTCCGGATGTGCACCACGCGTCGGGCGCGGCGGAAAGCCCGATCCGCGGGCCGCTAATCCGTTGCCGCGCCGCCGGTTAGGCCACCGATGCGCCCAGGATGAGGTTGACGGCCTCGTCGAGCTGCCCCGCGATCTCGTCGAAGCTGACGAAGCGGGCCGTCATCAGGGCGCCGGAGAAGGTCATCTGCAGCGTGGATTTCACGGCGCGGGGCCAGCCCGGCCCGAGGGCGGCGCCGATCCGCGTGGACACCTCGTGGCCGATCTGCTCCCTAATTGGCTTGACCGCCGGGTCGTCCGCCATCAGGGCCGCGCCGCAGGCGGCGGTCAGCTCGGGCTCGTCGGCGACCACGACGGCCATGTCCCGCAGCGTCGCGCTGACCCGAGTCTTCGTCGTGTCGTTGACGTCGGTGTGCACCGGCAGCTCGCGCAGGAATCGTAGGTACACCGCCGCCACCAACGCGCTCTTGGACGGGAAGTAGGTGTAGGCGCTGGCCGGCGATACCCCGGCGCGGCTCGCCACCGAGCGCATCGTCAGCCGTGCGTAGGACGACTCGCGCAGCTCCGCCAGCCCGGCGTCGAGGACCTTGCGGATCGTCTGCCCCGGCCGGCGGTCCGATCGCCGCGCCGCATCTCTAGACACCCGTCCAGTGTAGGAAGGCGTTCTCCGCTATGGCCCGGTGTCCGCTGGCGTGATTTGCGGACAGCCGTCCAGAATCAGGCGCGAAGCGGTTGGCTCTAGAGTGGCGACCATGGCCGAGGCGGACCGGCGTCGCTGGGACGAGCGGTACGCGACCCAGACACCGCCGTCGGTGGAGGCGGTGGGGCCGCCCGAATTCCTGGCCCCCCACGCGGACGTACTGCCCACTGCGGGAACGGCTCTCGATCTCGCGTGCGGGTCCGGGCTCGGCGCGGTGTGGCTCGCGAGGCGTGGGCTGCGGGTGCTCGGACTGGACGTGTCACCCGTGGCGGTCGGCCAGGCGCGCGACCTGGCCCGGCGGGCCAGGGTGAGCGATCGGTGCTGCTTCGAGGCCACCGACCTGGACGACGGGCTCCCGGCCGGGCCGCCGGTGGACGTCATTCTGTGCCACCGATTCCGCGACCGGCGCCTCGACCGGGCGATCATCGACCGGCTGGCGCCCGGCGGGCTGCTGGCGATGGCGGTGCTCAGTGAGGTCGGGGCCGCCCCCGGGCCGTTTCGCGCGGCCGCCGGGGAGCTCATGGCGGCCTTTGCCGAACTGGACGTGGTCGCCGCGGGGGAGGGCGAGGGTCAGGCCTGGTTGCTGGCGCGCGCGTGACGTCAGGATTCCAGCCTGGCGCGCACCGCCTCCAGCCGCCTGGCCAACTCGTCCTCGTCGATGACGCCGCGCGCCACGAGCGAGTGCGCCAGCGCCATCAAGCGGTTCTCCGGATAGGGGAGGCCGGCGTACACGGTCGCCGACAGGGCGTCCTCTTCGTTGCGCCGGTCAATGAAGCTCAAAACGTCCGGGCCGCAAGGGCTTCGGTCGAGGGCGTCGCACATGCCGTCGAGGCTGGTTTTCCACGGCGGTACGGGATTGTCCACCCCGTATTCGGCCGCCATCCGACTCCAAACCTGGTTGCGCTCGACGATCTTCCTCAGCGGTGCGATCGCCGGCTCAGCGGGCGTGCTCACGTTCGGCTCCATCAATGTTGGACGGGATGCGTGGCGGGGCGGGTTTGGATGATCGCGTTCGTCGTCACCCCGGGCTTGGGCAGCGCGACACCGATCAGGCAGTCGCGGGTGACGATCTCGGCCAGCTGGTCCTCCGACCAGCCGTCGGTTCCCTCGGGCCGCACGGGCATCACCATGAAGCGGTGTTTCTGGTTGGAGTCCTCGACCCGGATCTCGACGTCTTCCGGCAGATACAGGCCGAACTCCGCGAGCACCTGGCGCGGCCAGCGCACGATGCGGCGGCGAAAGTTTGGCGTCCGGTACCACTCCGGTGAGTTGCCGAGGATCGGCCGCGGATAGCACGAGCACAGCGTGCACACGATGACGTGATGCAGGGTGGGCGTGTCCTCGAGGACGTGAAAAGCCGTGAAGTCGCTGGGTGTTCCGAAACCCGTGGGTTCGAACCAGTCGACCCCGACCTCCTTGCTGGCCGCCAGCGGGTCGGACAGCGCCAGCCTCTTGTAGTCCGGGTCGAGCCACGCCCGGGCCACCATGTGGGCGGCCGGCGTCGGACCGATCTGTTCGGCGTACTCGGTGAAGCGGCGATGCTCCTCCGCCGTGAAAATGCCCTTCTCGATGCACAATTCGCGCAACGCGATCTCGAGGACTTCGAAGTCGGTGACCTCGTCGACCATCGGCGCGGCGGTGCGGTCGTGATCGTGGTCGTGATCGGCCATGCTGGAAGTCCTTTCGCGATTCGATGAGGGCACGTTCGACGGGGCGGGACTAGCCGGCGGCCTCGAGCCAGCGCTCGGGGAGCTCGGTCTGCAGCGTGTCGTTGGCCGGCCCGGTATAGCCGTCCCACAGCTCGGAGAGGTTGAACCGAACGATGTAGAACCATTCGGGTTTCTGATCGGGGGCGTCCCACGTCTCGTCCTCGGCCGCGGGGCTTTCGTAGGAGACCGCCGCGATCTTTCCGGTGGCGCCCCGGACATACTCCTGCGTGCGGGTGTAGAACAGCACCGGCAGCTCCCGGACCGAAACCCTTTCCCCGACTGCGAACTTCGGGGGGCCGGCCTGTCCGGCATACACCTGCGGATCGCCCTTGCCGACGGCGTGGAGGTGGTGCTCGTTGCGCCGCACCCCCTCGGGATCCCCTTCGCAGCGGGGCTCGGCCGCCAAGGCCCTGCCTTGCAGCCCGCCCGCATAGCGCGCCTTGACTTCGGCCATTCGTTCCGCCAGCTCGCTCAGGCCGATGTGGTGTTTCTCGACGAGGACGCGCGCCACCGCAAGCAGCCACCGGCCGTAATAGGGCAGCCCGAGATAGATCGTGCGGCCGAGATCGACGTTGCCCATCCTGCGCCGTTCCTCCGACAGCCAGATCCCGCGCCAGCCGAGCAGCTCGCACATGACGTAGGTGTTCTCTTCCCACATCTCGTACTGCTTGTTCTCGAAGCTCAACGGGGCGTCCGGCTCGCCCCCGACATCGTGCGGGGTCTTGGTATAGGCGGCGAAGCGGTCGTGATCGATGAGGTCGGGCGTTGGCGCATCAGGGAGTTCGGGGTAGGAGGACTTGAGGCGGGCCACCAAGTCGAGCTGGTTCACCCGGTCCCGGGGAGTCGCCATGAAACCTCCACTCGCCGTCGCGATCATCAATTGCGGTCGCGGGCAACGCAGCCGCACCGCGGTCCATTGTCCAACGAATCCGCGCTCGGCCGCGGGAAGATCGCGCAACTGCGGCGCCCGATGCGGCGTGTCTTTTCCCATCCTGCCGATCGGCGTGTCGGGTAAGGTCACGCGCATGGAGCGGCGGGTCCTGGAAGCCATCATCTACGAGCGCGAACCGCCGATCGCTCGGATCATCCTGAACCGGGTCGACAAGGCCAACACCAAGGATGCGGTGCTGGTCACCGAAGTCGACGAGTGCCTGCACGAGGCCGACCGGGACAAGGAGATCAAGGTCGTCATCCTCAAGGCCAACGGAAAGGGGTTCTGCGGCGGGCACGTGGCTCGCTGGGGACCCGACGAGAATCCGTATCCGGACTTCGGCGAGACGTTCGAGGATCTGTACAAGGGCACCGCCGACCTGTTCCTGTGGCCGACGCTGTACCTGTGGGAGTTTCCCAAGCCGACCATTTCCGCGATCCACGGCTACTGCATGGGCGGCGGGATCTATCTCGGCCTGCTCACCGACTTCTGCGTCGCGTCCGAGGACGCGTATTTCCAGATGCCGCTTGCCCAAAGCCTCGGCGAGCCGGGCGGGCACACGATGATCGAGCCGTGGTTGCTGATGAACTGGCATCGCACCATGGACTGGCTGTTGCTGGCCCCCACGCTCTCCGCGCAGGAGGCGCTTGACTGGGGCCTGCTCAATAAGGTGGTGCCCCGCGACGACCTCGACGACGTCGTCGAGGAGATGGCGCGCAAGATCTCCCAAATCCCGTTGACCACGCTGATGGCGGTGAAGAACAACGTCAAGCGCGCCTGGGAACTGATGGGCATGCGGGTGCACCTGCAGGTGAGCCACATCCTGACGAACATGGTCGGCGCCGCCTCCGACGTCCAGGCGCGGCGGGCCGAGCTGAAGCAATCGGGCATGAAGCCGCGCGATTTCGTCGGCCGTGACGAAAATCCCTAGCGCGAGCAGACGCGAAGTCGCATGTTTCGGCGTGCGATTGGGCGATTCTGCGTCTGCTCGCGATCTCTAGCGGTTTCGCTCGCCGGCGACCCGCCGGCCGGCGGCGTGGCGGGCGGCCACATAGCCGAACACCATCGTGTAGGCGATGCTGCCGCCGGCGCCCAGATAATTGCGGCCCATCACCGTCGCCGTGATGTTGCCCGTCGCATACAGCCCGTCGATCACGCAGTCGTCCTCGTCGAGCACCTGGGCGTGCTCGTTGGTGATCACCCCGCCGCACGTCCCGACGTCGGCGGGAACGACCTTGGTGGCGTAGTACGGCGGCCGCGCGAGGGGGCCAAGGGCGGCGTTCGGGCGATACCCCGGATCGCCCAGGCAGTCGTTGTACGCCGACTGGCCGCGCCCGAAGTCCGGGTCGAGGCCTTTGACCGCAAAACCGTTGAAGCGCTTGATCGTCTGCTCCAACGCGTCGGCCGGCACGCCCATCTGGCGCGCGAGGTCGCCGACGGTCTGGCCCCGGATGACCGAGCCCCGCGTGATGAGTTCCTCGGGCAGGCTGCGCTTCTTGAACGGGTTGGCGCCCGACACGTACCGGCCGATGTAGCCCTCGTCGAAGACCATCCAGCACGGCACCGCCTTGTTCGCGTACATCGCCTTGCCGACCTCGACGTAGGAGTTGGACTCGTTGCAGAATCGCCGGCCGGTTCCGTCGACGTAGATCGCGCCGGGCCGCTGGCGGCCGCTGCCCAGCGCCCGGGCGGCGTCTCCACCGTCGGCGATGAAAACCGATGGCAGCCACCAGGCCTCGTCCATCAGGTCGGTCTTGGCGCCCAACCGGATGGCAGTCTGCAGCACCTCACCGGTGTCGCCGGCGTTCGCGATCGACCACAGGCCCTCGTTGGGTTGCTCGCCGCTGTAGCGGCGGCGCATGTCGGCGTTGCGGCTGAAACCCCCCGCCGCGAGCAGGACGCCCTTGCGGGCCCCGACGTTCAGCGCGGTGCCGTTGCGCGCGACGCGCGCCCCGACGACACGCCCGTCCTCGACGATCAGGTCCTCGATGGCGGCGCCCGTCCAGATCGGTGGCTCGCCGCGCAAATCGATCAGCGCCTTGAGCATCTGGCCGATGAGCGACGCGCCGTTGGTGAGCATCTCCCGGCGGCGCAGCCGCGCCGCCCTGGTGCGGGCGAACACCCGCATGGCCACCGCGAAGGCTCGCGGCGACCGGTTGAAGTACTGCACCGAACGCAGCTCGTTCGTCTTGAGGACGAACCCGCCGTAGCTCTTGGCCATCGAGGGCTGGACCCGGTCGTGCCAGCTGCCCAGGGCGGCCGCGTCGTAGGGCACGCATTCGATGGCGCGACCGGCCTCGTTGCCGCCCTTGTGGTTTGGGTAGTAGTCGCTCCAGCCCGGGCAGCGCACGAACCGGACGCCCTTGCGGGTCAGGAAGTTGATCATCTCGTAGCCGGCGGTCAGGAACATCTCACGGCGGGCCAGGGACGACGCGGGGCCGATGTCGCCGACGACGTCGTCGAAGTACGCCAGGCCGTCCTCGTGCGAGTCTGGAATGCCGTCGGCGCGCATCAACGGGTTGTTCGGCAGCCACACCATGCCGCCCGAGAGTCCGGTGGAACCGCCCACCAGGGGCTGCTTCTCGATCACCAGGGGCTCGATTCCGGAGTCGAGCGCCGCCAACGCCGCGACCATGCCGCCCCCGCCGCTGCCCGCGATGAGCAGATCCACACAGCGGTCCCACCGGGTCGTCATCGTGCCTCCGACGTCGCGTGCAGGCCGAGATCGGCGATCGGGACGTCGATGGTGGTGTTGGTCTTCTGGATGGCCGGCACCAGGGCCTCATACGGCAGGCCGGCGAGGAACCCGTCGATGACGCGTTCGAAGTTGGAGATCAGGCCTTCGATTCGGCTGGACAGGCGCATGTATTCGAACCCCTTGGAGTGCAATCCCTTTTGCTGTCTGGGCAGATTGGAGAAATCCTGCGCGGGGATCGGCGGCCAGCGCGGGTCGTCGGGTGCCATGGGCTCCGGCGGTGTCGGCCGGCCGGTGATCTCCTCCGGTGGGATGCGGGTCAGCGACCAGATCTCGAACAGTGTTTCCTCGGGGCCGAGCGGGCGGATCCGATACGAGGAGGCGCTGCTGTATTGCGGGAGCAGGAAGTAGTGCGGGAACGCGAAATTGATGGCCTCGGTGATGCCGCGCCGCTCCAGCTCGTTGAGGTCGGGGATGTCGCAACCCCGGGCCCGATGCCAGTGGACGATCGCGTCGTTGAGGGTGCTGCGCCAGAGGGCCATCGCCGCGGCCGGGTCGGCCGGCAGCTCCATGTCCTGCAGGCCCTCGGCGATGCGGACGTCGTTCTCATGCGTCATGCCCGCCATGCCTTCGCCCAGCGTGCGCATGAAGTACAGGTTGGTCCGCGCCAGTCCCGGTGGCTTGGCGGCGTCGGGCTGCTTGGGCATGCTGGACGGCAACAACTGGGGGTGGGTCTGCGGGACGTGGTAGCCCTCCATGAACGCGGCCGTCGCCAGCTTCCAGTTCACCGGGAGCCGGCACGACTGCCACCACTCGACGCGCAGCGACTCCACCCTCCAGGCGTCGTAGATCGATGCGAACGGCTCGAAGCAGTCGCGCAGCGGCGGGGCATCGTCGTCGAGGTTGATCCACGCGCAGCCGCCCCAGAGCTCGCATCGAACCGAAACCAGCCGAAGATCCTCCGGGTCCAGGTTGTGCTCGTCGAACTCCTCGGGCCGTAGCACGAAGGTGTTGCGTCCGTCGATACCCCAACACCACCCGTGGAACGGGCACACGAACGTGCGCCGATTACCGTTGCCCTCCACCAGCTTCACGCCGCGATGGCGGCAGGCGTTGTGATAGGCACGGACATTTTCGGCGTCGAGGCGCACCACGATCACGGACTCGTCGAGGATCTCGTATTCGACGTAATCGCCGGGCTTGGGGATCTCCTCGAGCCGGCATGCCATCTGCCAGACCCGAGGCCAAAGCAGTTCCTTCTCCAGCGCGAAGAATTCCGGGTCGTAGTACCGCTGTTTGGGAATGCGGTCGGCGGCTTGTACGGCCAGCGGGACCGGCAGTGGGGTCCAGTTCGCGTTGACTTTCCGGGTGGTCACCATGTCCATTCCCTCGCTCATAGGATTCGGGATGCCCGCCCCTGCCAGTAACGCTCACGAATGCGCCTCTTGTACAGCTTTCCGTTCGGGTCCCGGGGTAATTCGCCGACGAATTCGACGGTGCGCGGGCATTTGTAGCCGGCCGCGTGTGCCCGGCAGTACTCGATGAGCTCGGCCTCGAGGTCCCGTCCCGGCGTGATGCCGTCGACCGGCTGCACGACGGCCTTGACCTCCTCGCCGAACTCGTCGTTGGGAACCCCGAAGACGGCCGCGTCGACGAGCTTGGGATGCATGATCAGCAGGTTCTCGATTTCCTGGGGGTAGATGTTCACCCCGCCGGAAACGATCATGAACGTGGACCGGTCGGTGAGGTAGAGGTATCCGTCCTCGTCGACGTATCCCATGTCGCCCAGGGTGCGCCAGCCGCGGTCGTTGGACACCGACGCGGTCTTGGCGGGGTCCTTGAAGTATTCGAACGCGGGCCCGCCCTCGAAGAACAACTCGCCGGCCTGGCCGGCGGGTAGCTCCTGGCCGTCGTCGGAGATGACGTGCACCGGTGACATCGGTCTGCCCACCGAACCCGGATGGGCGAGCCATTCTTCCGGGCCGATCGTCGTTCCCGCGAATCCCTCGGTGCCGCCGTAGTATTCGTGGATGATCGGCCCGAACCACTTCATCATCTGATGTTTGACGTCGACCGGGCAGGGCGCGGCCGCGTGGATCACGCACCGCAGGCTCGAGACGTCATACCGTTCCCGAACGGCCTTGGGCAGCTTGAGCATTCGCACGAACATGGTGGGCACGAACTGGGCGTGCGTGACGCGGTGGGTCTCGATCAGCCGCAGGACGGTCTCGGCGTCGAACTTGCGCATCAGGATCGCCGCCGCCCCGACGCGGTTAACGGCCATCGTGTAGTTCACTCCCGCGGCGTGATAGAGCGGTGCGGGGGACAGGTACACGCTCTGACGGGTCATCCCGTACTTGTGGGTGAGCGCGAGCTCCAGCACGGCCTGCGCCCACGAGCCGTTGCCGTCGACGGGCAGCGGCCGGCGGACGGCCTTGGGCCGCCCGGTGGTTCCCGACGAGTACAGCATCTCCGACCCGTCCGACACCGGGGGCGGGTCACCCGCCGCCGCCAGCGCGTCCTCGTAGTCACGCCAGCCGGCCAGGTGGCCGCCGACCGCGAGGTGGACGGTGACGGCCGGGTTGGCCGCGCGCACGTGCGCGGCGAGCTCGGGCATGCCGGAGTCCACGAACACCGCCCGCGCGTCGGAGTCGTCGATCACGTAGGCGACCTCGTCGGGGGTGAAGTGGGTGTTGACCGCGGTGTAGTAGAGGCCCGAAAGCTGGCAGCCCCAGGTGATTTCGAGGAATTCGGGCCGATTCGGCAGCGCCAGCGCCACGCCGTCGCCCGGGCGCAGCCCGGCGTCGTGCAGCGCGGCGGCGACGCGTTGGCTGCGGGCGTACAGCGCGGAGTGCGAGATCGTGTCACCGCCCGCGACGATGAGGGCCGGCGCCTGCCCGGCCCTCGTGGCATGGTCGGCGATGTTCACCGGCGAGCCCCCGCGGAAAACCTAAGTGGCCGTTGCGCCGTCGGTCGACGCGGCCGCCGCGGCCTGGCGCCGGGCCTGCTCGGACGGCAGCACCTTGTCCCGGAAGACCGTCTGGATCAGCTCCTGGACGTCCTTGCTGATGGAGGCCAGGGCGACAAGGTCGTTCGAGCTCTGCCAGTGCACCCGCATGCCCATCAGTTCCCACGCCCGCTTCAGGTTTGCCTTGGTGGCCAACAGCGTGGTCATCGGCGCCTGCGCGATGTGGCGGGCGATGGCCTCCACCCGGTCGTCGAGCTGGTCGCGTGGCACCACCTCGTTGACCAGCCCGACCTCCAGCGCCTTCTTGGCGTCGATGACCTCGGCGAGGTACAGGTAGTAGGCCGCGCGCCGCCAGTTCATGAAGACCCAGGGCTCGATCGAGCACTCGCCGGACGGCATCCCGAAGCCCTGCAGCGGCGGGTAGGAGAAGTAGGCGTCCTCGGAGGCGATGACGATGTCGGTGGTCAGGCCGTAGTGGGTGCCGCCGCCGACGCAGTATCCGTGCACCTGGGCGATGGTCGGTTTGGAGAACTCCCACAGGTTGAGCACGGGCTTGACGAACAGGTCGGTCTGCGGCTTCCACGGCGTGCCCATGACTTTGGCGCCCTCGACGAACGCCGGGTAGTCGACCGCGTTGTTACCGATGGCGTGTCCCGAGCAGAAGCCCTTGCCGTTGGCCTTCAGGACGAGCACCTTGATGTCGTAGTCGCGGTCGGCGTCCAGGAGCGCGGCATCGACCTCTTCGGCCAGCTTCTGGTCCTGGGCGTTTGCCTTTTCCGGCCAGTTCAGCGTGACCCGGGCGATGGGCCCCTCTTTTTCGTAGATGATTCTCTCGCGAGTCTCGTTGAGATCCATACGTGCTCACCTTTCCTGGTTCACGAAGTGATGACGCCGATTTGGGCGCCGATGTCATAGGTGGTTCCGACCTGCCCCGTCCACCGCACGGTGCCCGACGCTCCGGCTTCGATTTCCTGCTCTACCTTCTCGGTCGCGATCACGTAGATCGGCGTGCCCGCTTCCACGTGCTCCCCGGCGTCGACGAGCAGACCGGTCAGCTCGGCCTCCGACACGGCCACCGAGACCCGCGGGATGCGAATGATGAAGTCAGCCATGCACTCTCGCCCCCGCACCCGTCTTTTCGAGGGTCCGCTGCGCGGCGGCGATGATCCGCTCCGGCGAGGGGTATACCTGGGCCTCGAGCGCGGCCGCGGCCGGGTTCGGCACGAATCGGGCGGCGACTCGTTCGACCGGCGCGGCCAGTTCGGCGAACAGCTCCGAGTGCAGGATCGCGGCGATCTCCGCTCCGGGACCGGCGAATTGGACCGCGTCGTGGATGACGACGGCCCGGCGGGTGCGGCGGGCGGAGTCGACGATGGTTTCGACGTCGAGCGGCACGAGGGTGCGCAGGTCGACGACCTCGGCGCTCACACCCTGTTCCTGCAGTGCGGCCGCGGCGGCGAGCGCGTCGTGCACGCAGCGCCCGTAACCGATCAGGCTCACGTCGGTGCCGGGCCGCTTGATGTCGGCTTGGCCCAACGGGATTGAGAACCCGGGGTCGACGGGCACGGGCCCCTTCTTGCCCTGCAACCGGATCGTTTCGACGAACAGGCAGGGATCCTCGTCGAAGATCGCCGTCGTCAGCAGGCCCTTCCCGTCACGCGGGGTGGCGGGCACGATCACCTTCATGCCCGGGATGTGCATGAACCACGCCTCCAGGTTCTGCGAATGCGTGGCGCCGGTGGCCAGCCCGGAGTAGACCTGGGTGCGGATGGTGATCGGCGCCGACGTGCGTCCGGCGGTCATGAATCTCAGCTTGGCCGCGTTGTTGATCAGCTGGTCGGCGGCGATGCCGATGAAATCCATGATCATGATCTCGGCCACCGGCAGCAGGCCGTCGATGGCGGCGCCGATGGCCGCGCCGACGATCGCCGCTTCGGAAATCGGTGTGTCCAAGACGCGTTCGTGGCCGTACTTCGTCGACAGACCCGCGGTCGGCCCGGACGCTCCGGGATCGGCGATGTCCTCGCCGAGCAAGAACACCCTGTCGTCGGCCGCGAGCGCCTGGTCCAGCGCGAGGTTGAGCGCCTCGCGCATCGTCATCTCTTGTTCCTGCATGTCGTCGTCTTGCCTGCTCACACCGGGAACTTGATCGGGGTTGCGTACACGTCGAGGTCCAGCTCGTCGATCGACGGCGAATCCGCGGCGAGCACGGTCCGCAGCGCCGTTTCCACCGTCGCGAGTGCCTCGTTGTCGATGCGGTCGAGGTCTTCGCGATCGCAGATGCCGGTTTCGGCCAGGTGGTCGCGGAATCGGGGGACCGGGTCGGCCTCCATGGCGGCGGCCAGCTGATCCTTGGGGATGTAGGGCATCCGGTCGCCGAAGTAGTGGCCGCGGAACCGGAACGTCACGCATTCGATGAAGGTGGGGCCTTCGCCGGCGCGGGCGCGTCGCAGCGCGTCCTCGACCGCCGATTTGACCGCCAGCGGGTCGTTTCCGTCGACGCGCACCCCCGGCATGCCGTAGCCCGCCGCCCGGTCCGCGACGTGTTCGAGCTTCATCGTGTCGGCCGTGGGGGTCATCTCGGCGTACAGGTTGTTCTGGCAGACGAAGACGATCGGCAGGTCCCACAGCGCGGCCATGTTCGCCGCCTCGTGGAAGGAGCCGGTGTTGGTGGCGCCGTCACCGAAGCTGACCACCGTGACGCGATCGGAGCCCTTGCGTTTGGCCGCCATCGCCAGCCCCACCGCCACCGGCGGTCCGGCCCCGACGATGCCGGTCGAAAGCATCACGCCCCGAGCGGGATTGGCGATGTGCATGGTGCCGCCCTTGCCGCGGCCGGCGCCGACGGTGCGGCCCATCATCTCGCCGTAGATCTCCTCGAGCGGGACGCCCTTGCCGATGAGGTCGTGCAGGCCGCGGTAGGTGGTCACCAACTGGTCGTCCGGGCGCAGCGCGACCCCCATCGCGGCGGCGATGGCTTCCTGTCCGCGCGAGGGCCAGTACACGCACATGAACTCGCCGGTGCCAATGCCTTTGGACAGCCGGTCGTCGGCCGCCTTCATCAGCGCCATCAGTTCGTACAACCGGTGCTCGACGCCCGTCGCCCCCTCGCTCATGCGATCACGCACCCGACCACGGCTTGACCTTCAAAAAGCCCCCGCCGTCGACACGGAGTTGTTGCCCGGTGATGTAACGCGCCGCGTCGGAGGCGAGGAAGAGCACCGCCTCGCTGATGTCCTCGGGTTCGACGTAGGGGATCGGCATCGCCTGCACGAACGGGAAGACCGGTTCGGCGTCCTCGCGGGTCGGCTCTTTCAGGTCGGGCCGGAAGGCCCGGTACATCGGCGGGCTGTGCAGCATGTCGGTGTTGACGTTGGTGGGGTGCACGGCGTTCATCCGGATGGAGAACCGGGCCAGCGCCAGGGCGAAGTCGTTAACATAGTGCGCGGCAGCCAGTTTCGCGAAGGCGTACCCGGCCCCGCCGGGGCCCCCGTCGATGCCCGTGGTGTTCATCGACGACATGAACGCGGCGTTGGAACCGATCACGATGATCGACGCGCCGGCTTGCAAATGCTTGAGGCTCGCGTGCACCAGATTCAGCACGCCCACCAGGTCCACGTCCACCGCGTCGGCGAACGCCTGCGGGGGCAGCCCCGCGGTCAGCGGGCAGATGCCCGCGTTGGCGACGACGACGTCCAGGTGCCCGAATTCGGCGACCCCCTCGTCGATCGCCGCGGACAACGCCGCCCGGTCGCGCACGTCGGCGACGGCGGTGAACGCCCGCTGGCCCTCCTTCTCCACCAACCGGGCCGTCTCGTCCAGGTCCTCCCGCCGGGCCAGGGGGTACTCGTTGGTCTCGATGTCGGCGCACAGGTCCACCGCGATGATGTCCGCGCCCTCGGCGGCCAGCATGCGCGCGTGTGAACGCCCCTGACCGCGCGCCGCGCCACTGATCACGGCCACCTTGCCCGTTACCCTGCCCATCGCCCGTCCTTCGTCCCGTGTCCCGCTACCGCGTTGCGGCCCAATGCGATTCGTCGGCGTCGCCGCCCGCGCGAAGCGGGTGGCGCGGTTGGCGACCCGGTTGCGCCCGGATGCGCGGTCACGGGTGTCGGAACGGCGCCGACGGTCGGATCCATCGCATCTCTTTTCCAAAAAACTGCCCTGACCTGCAGCGGGTCTACCGCTACGCCTTAGACTAGCTAGAATATCTAAAATAGCAAGGAATGGTCGTTGGGCGAGGAGTCGGGAATGTCGGACGTGCGCGGTGGTGTCCTTTCCGGGGTGCGCGTGGTCGAGTTGGCCTCGTGGACCTACGTGCCGTCGGCCGGTGCGGCCCTGGCGGACTGGGGCGCCGACGTGATCAAAGTCGAAGGCGTCGCCTCGGGTGATCCGGGGCGCGCCCTGGTGGTGGGCGGGTTCACCCGGCAGGCGGCGCGCCCGGATGCCGACTTCATCCTCGAGCTGGGCAATCGCGGCAAGCGCAGCATCGCCATCGACATCAAGTCCGAGACCGGTCGCGAGCTGTTCGGCCGCCTGTTGGCCAGTGCCGATGTGTTCCTTACCAATTGGCTTCCCGGCGCGCTGGAGCGGGCCCGGCTGACCGTGGACGACATCCGCGCGTTCAACCCGAAAATCATCATCGCGCGCGGCACGGGGCTTGGGGTGCGCGGGCCGGATCGCGACCGCGGCGGGTTCGACGCGGCCACCTACCTCGCGCGGGGCGGCGTCGCCTACACGCTCACGCCGTTCGGCACCGAGACGCCCGCCGTGCAGGGTCCGGGGTTCGGTGACCTGCAGGGCGGGGCGACGCTGGCCGGCGGCGTGTGCGCCGCGCTGTTTCATCGCGAACGCACCGGCGAGCCGACGATCGTCGATTCGTCGCTGCTGGCCCAGGCGATGTGGGCGATTGCGCCGTCCATCTGCGCGGCCGACTTCTTCGACATCGACGGCATCCCCGGCGCGCCGCCCGGGTTGGCCATCAATCCCCTCGTCAACAGGTACAAGACCCGGGACGGCCGGTGGATCCAGTTGGTGTTCTTGCAGCCGGACAAGTTCTGGGCGGGTTTCTGTCGGCGCATGGGCCTGGCCGAGCTCGCGACCGATCAGCGTTTCGTGCCGTCCAGCAACCTGATAGCCAACGCCGCGGCCGCCACCGAGATCCTGACCGACGTGTTCGCCCGCCACGACCTGGCCCACTGGCAGAAGGCGCTCGAGGACGAGCCCGGCGTGTGGGGCGCCCTGGCGACGCCGCGGGAAACCCTCAACGATCCGCAGGTCGAGCCCAACGGGTATGTGATCACCAACGTCGACGATTACGGCGAGACGTACCGGATCGTCGCCGCGCCCGTTCAGTTCGACGAAACCCCGCCGGGGCCCGCACGAGCGCCGGAACATGGCCAGCACACGGAGGAGATCCTGCTGGAACTCGACGTCGACTGGGACGACATCGCCAGGGCCAAGGATCTCAACGCCATTCTCTAGGACGCATCGACGAAAGGCGCAATCTATGAGGACCAAAGTCATCGCGTGCCGATAACCGGGTGACCTGGGCCGCCCGCAGTCGTACGTTCGGTGCGAGGAGACCGACATGACTGCATTCATGCGCGCCAGCGACGCGTTCACCTGGGCAATGGAAAGTGACCCACGGCTGCGATCCACCGTGGTCAGTGTCGTGCTTTTGGACCGGTCCCCGGACTGGGACGAAGTGCGGACGCGGTTCGACCTGATCAGCCGCACGCTGCCGATGTTCCGGCAGCGGGTGGTGCAGTCGCCGCCGCCGGCCCCGCCGCGGTGGGAGAACTATCGCGACTTCGACCTGGACTACCACCTGCGGCGAACAACCCTGTCCGCGCCCGCGACCCTCGACGACGTGCTCGAGATGGCGCGGGTGGCCGAGATGCAGGACTTCGACCGGGCCCGCGCGCTGTGGGAGACCACGTTCGTCGACGGCCTGCAAGACGGTGGGGCCGCCATGATCTGCAAGTTCCACCACGCGCTCACCGACGGGGTCGGCGGTGTCCAGATCGCGATGAACCTGTTCGATCTCTCCGAAGATCTGTATCCGCTCGAATCCCTGCCGCCCGAACCGGAGGTCGCGGAGTCGTCGCTGCTCGGGGGCTATCGCGATGCGGTGCGCTATGACACGGGCCTGCTCAACGGCGCCCTGACCGGCGCGGCCACCCGCGTGCCGCGCATGATGTACGACGGTGTTCGGCGGCCCGTGGCCACCATCCGGTCCGCGGCGACCACCGCGGCGTCGGTCTACCGAACCGTCCGGCCGATAAACCGGACCGGGTCGTCGCTGGCGACCGACCGCGGCCTGATCCGGCGTCTCGGCGTGCATCAGGTGCCGAAGCGGCCGCTGCGGGAGGCGGCCCACCGCTGCGGCGGGGCGCTGAACGACGCGTTCGTCGCCGGGGTCGCCGGCGGACTGCGCATCTACCACGAGAAGCACGGCGTCGAGGTGGGCGACTTGCACATCTCGATGCCGATCAGCCTTCGAACCAAAGACGACGGCATGGGCGGGAACCGGATCACGCTGATGCGCTTCGACGTGCCCGTCGGCGAAGCCGATCCGGCGAAGCGCATCGCGGCGATACGGCGGCGCACCGCGGCCGTGCGCAACGAAAGGTCGCTGCCGTACACGCAATTGATCGCCGGAATGCTGAACCTGGCGCCCCGGTGGTACATCGGCTCCGTCCTGCGTCACGTGGATTTCGTGGCCAGCGACGTGCCCGGCGTTCCGGTGCCGGTGTTCCTCGGTGGCGCCGCGGTGCGCGCGCAATATGCCTTCGGCCCCACGATCGGATCGGCGGTCAACGTCACCCTGCTCACGTACGTCGACACCTGCGCGCTCGGTTTGAACATCGACACCACCGCGATTCCCGACTACGACGTTTTCCATGACGCGATCGTCAGCGGTTTCGACGAATTACTCGCCTTGGCAAGCTAATTCGAATTATGCGGTCTATCGCGAAACTCCCGGATGACATGGGATTGGTTGATTAGCAGCCGATCCCGAAACGGTCACGGGCGCGTATCGATCTCGGCGGTGCTCTGGCACAACGTGCCCGATCGACAAATCATGGCACAGGGCGCTATTGAGGTTTGCGGCCGCGACGATGCGTAGCGCAGGAATTCCTCATCCGCTACGCGAGTGCGGATTCGCGACGGCGCCGCAGGAGGTATCCATCAATGACGACGAATTGGGTTCCCGCCCAGACTTCGTGTGGCCCGCACTCCGGCCGCATTCTCGACACCGCGCGGGGCATCCTCATCGGCTTGCGCCGCTGCCCGTCGGACGCCGCGCTGGACGAGCTGCACAGCGCGGCGTTGCGGCACAAGGTGCCGGTATTCGCGATGGCCTGGGCGCTGGTGCACCTGGCCGGCGACGGTGAGAAGACACCGAGCTTCACCGATGCGCAGTCCGCGGCTCGGCACGAGTGGGGACAGCTGTTCGCGTCGGCCGCGGTGCCCTGTTGACCCGTTGGGACGGCCGAGCTTTCGAGGGGTAAACCCGGCCGTCTCCAACATCACCTCGAAGAGGTCAGCGGGCCCAGGCCGGCGATTCGGCCGCCGCCCGCAAGGCGGCGACGATGCGCTCTTCTTTTTCGCCGAAGCGCTCCGTCGGCGCCGGCACCGAGATGGCGACCATGTTGTCGGCCGTGGCGCGCCGCGCGATCGCGGCCGCGGAGATCCCCGGGGTGTGCTCGTCGCGGTCGAAAGCGATTCCCGTGCAACGGATCTCGTCGATCTCCGCGCGGAGCCGGTCGGCGGTCTCGGCGGGCAGGCGCGCGAGCACCGCCTCGGCGTCGGCGTCGTCGAGGGCCGCCAGCGCCGCCTTGCCGTTGGCGGTCGACTCCAGCGGGAACCGGACGCCGATGGCCGAGACGGCGCGCAGGCGGTGCGTCGATTCGATCTGGTCGACGAACCACATGCGCTGCCCGCGCAGCACCGACAGGTCGACCGTTTCGCCGTCGGTCGCCCGCGCCACCCGTTCGATCGTCGGCCGGAAGATCGCCGAAAGGCGCGCCCCGTCGGAATTGCCGAACCCGAGCAAGCGGTCGCCGAGGGAGAAGCGCCCCTGGGAATCGACGCTGGCCAGCCCGACCTCCACCAGGCCCACCAGCAGTCGGCGGGACGTGGACTTGGCCAGGCCCAGCCGCTCACCGAGGTCGACGAGCCGCAGCCGGCCGGGCTCCGCGGCGATCTCGTCCAGCGCGGCCGCGGCGCGCCGCAGCACCTGGATCCCTTCGTCGCGAGCGGCCGAATGATTTCTCCCCGGGGACGGCATCCGTCCACTATAGTGTTCCGCATCGCGGATCGTGAAGATCCGAAGTACGAATCGAAGGGGATGCGGATGAGCGGGCTACCGGACGGGCGGCACCACTTCCGCGGCGATGACGGCTACGAGGCGGCCCGCCGACGCACCGTGTGGCACCAGCGGGTGCCGGACCGCTATCCCGAAGTGATCGTGCAGGCCGTCGACGCCGACGACATCGTCGCCGGCATCCGCTACGCCACCACCCACGGGCTGAAAGTCAGCGTCGTCTCGGGCGGGCACAGCTTCGCCGCCAGCCACCTGCGCGACGGCTCCGTGCTGCTCGACGTCAGCCGCCTCGACCACGTCTCGATCGACACCGAGCAGGGCCTCGCCCGAGTGGGCCCGGGCAAGGGCGGCAGCCTGCTGATGGCCGAGCTCGAGGCGCAGGGCCTGTTCTTCCCCGGCGGCCACTGCAAGGGCGTCTGCCTCGGGGGCTACCTGCTGCAGGGCGGCTACGGCTGGAACAGCCGGGTCTACGGACCGGCCTGCGAGAGCGTCGTCGGCCTCGACGTGGTCACCGCCGAGGGCGAACAGATCCACTGCGACGCCAGCAACAACGCCGATCTCTACTGGGCGGCGCGCGGCGCGGGGCCGGGCTTCTTCGCCGTCGTCACGGCGTTCTACCTCAAGCTCTATCCGCGCCCCGCCGTGTGCGGCACCAGCGTCTACGTCTATCCGTTCGAGCTGGC
Organism: Mycobacterium sp. E3339; assembly: GCF_001666915.1. Classification (NCBI taxonomy): domain Bacteria; kingdom Bacillati; phylum Actinomycetota; class Actinomycetes; order Mycobacteriales; family Mycobacteriaceae; genus Mycobacterium; species Mycobacterium sp. E3339. The sequence continues at coordinate 112,417 of NZ_LZIZ01000212.1, forward strand.
GGACGAGGTTTTCACCTGGGCCCGCGCGGTCAGCGCCGACGTGGACCCCCGCGTCGAGTTGCAGGCCGTGGCCTCCCGCGGCGAGCCGAACATGGGCATCGAAGTCCCGTGCATCTCGTTCGCGTCGCCGGCGTTTGCCGACTCCGAGGAGGAGGCCGAAAAGGCGCTGTCGCTGTTCGGCACCTGCCCGGTCGCCGACCAGGCGCTCGTGAAGATTCCTTACCTGCCAACCGATTTGCCCACCTGGTATGACGTCGCGATGAGCCACTACCTGTCCGACCATCACTACGCGGTGGACAACATGTGGACCTCGGCGCCGGCCGAAGACCTGCTGCCGGGCATCCGGACGATCCTGGACACGATGCCCCCGCATCCCGCGCACTTTCTGTGGCTGAACTGGGGACCCTGCCCGCCGCGCCAAGACATGGCCTACAGCATCGAGGGCGACATCTACCTGGCGCTCTACGGGTCCTGGAAGGACCCGGCCGACGAGGCGAAGTATGCCGACTGGGCGCAGTCCAACATGACCGCGATGTCCGAGTTCGCCATCGGAATTCAACTCGCCGACGAGAACCTCGGCCGGCGGCCGGCGCGGTTCGCCAGCGACGCAGCCATGGCCAAGCTCGACCGCGTGCGCGCCGAGTACGACCCCGACGGCGTGTTCAACAGCTGGATGGGGCGACTGTGATGGGCGGCAACCTGTATCTGGGCTACCGCGACGACGACGCGAAAACCCCGTTCGGCAAGTTCTTCATGCCCGAAATGGCTCCGCTGCCAAGCCATGTCGTCGAGGCACTGAACCACGGGCCGCAAGGCGCGATGGCGCTGCCGGCGTTCGACGACGCCGCGAGCGTCGCCGAGGACGGCTACCAGCGGACCGAGAATGGCTACGGGGTCCTCGACGACGGCGGTTACCAGGTGTCGGTGCGCACCGACATGCCGGACGTCACGCCCGCGATGTGGTCCTGGTGGTTCGGCTGGCACGGTTGCGACACCCGGCGTTACAAGCTGTGGCACCCGCGGGCGCACCTGAGCGCCGCCTGGAAAGGGCAGCGGCAAGACGGCCGCGATGACGAGGGCGCCGGAAGTCGCCGGCGCTACATCGGACGCTGGTCGTTGATCAGCGAGTACATCGGCTCGACGATGCTCAACGGCGCAATCCAATTCGTCGATCCGGCGAACATGGGCTGCCCGCCCGACAGCGATGCGGCGGTGGCGATCTGTGCCCGGCTGGGCTCCAGCGAGGCCCCCGTCGACGTCGGATGGTTCATCCACCACGTCCGGTCGACCCCGGCCGGGGCCGAGATGCGGTCGCGCTTCTGGATGGGCGGACGGCACATCGAGGTGCGCAACGTGCCGGGCGTCGCGTCGCGGGCGGTGCGCCCGATCGCCGCGCGGGTGCTCGGTAACGCGGAGACCAGCGCGCGCAACCTGATGGTGCATTGCGCCCAGGAGATGAATCACCTGGCGGGCTTCCTCCCGCAACTGTTCGAGGCCTTCGGCGACGAATAGACGGCCGCTGGCGGCGCAGGGTGGCCTCGGGCGCCTCGGCGCGGTGGTTGGCGGGTGCGGATTCTCGCGCGCTGCCGAGGTAGCCCGCCAACAGCACGAGCGCGCAACCGGCGAGCTGGAGGGCGGACGGGCGTTCGCCCAGCGCGACGGCGCCGAGCGCGACGGCGCCCACCGGCGTCAGCAACAGCAGCGCGGAGCTGACCGTGCTGGGCAGGCGGCCCGAGCAGAAGGCGACGAGCAGCCATCCGAGCAATTGCCCGGTCGCTGCGACCAGGACCAACCAGCCGGCCGCACGCCAGCCGGGCCATACCTGCAGGCCGTGCCACCACGGACCGACGGCCACCGCCACCACCGCGGAGGTCGCCAGCACGACGCTGTACGTCTGCATGGGTTGACCGGCTTGGCCGCGGCGCAACAGAAAGAGAAATCCGGAGTAGCACAGCGCCGCCCCCACGGCGTGCACGGTTCCGCGCGCGGGATCGCTCCCGGAAATCCCGTGCTCGAGCATGCCGCCGGCCAGCAGGACGCCGAGCAACAGGGCGGGCAGGGTCAGCAGGAACCGGCGTGCGACCCTCTCCCGGTCCACCAGCCAGCCCAGCAGGGGCACGAGGGCGACCTGGGCGTTGACGAGGACGGTCGAGAGCCCCGCTCCCACTTCCGGGATGGCCTGCGTCCACAACAACATGTCGCCGGCGAACAACGCGCCACACAGCGCGGCCGATAGCAGCCCGCGGCGCGACAAGCCATGGCGGCGTTGCCATTCCGGTATCGCGAGGGCCACGACGACGGGCAACGCGATGAGGCAGCGTGCCGCCGTGGCGGTGGCCGGCGTGGTACCGGCCAACTTGAGCAGGACCGCCGACGCCGACACGCACAACGCCCCGGTTGCCAATCCGATCCGGTCCACTGAATTCGTGCGCACACTGTCCATGCCCGTACGGATACCCCGTTCTGCTAATGGGTAAATCGTCAATTACCCATTAGCATGATTTTCATGGTGCGGTCGGCAGCGGCCAGTCTCGACCTGCGCGGTGGACATCCCGCGGTCGACCTGGTCAACACGGTTGCGTGGCGGGGCGACCCCGACCGCCGCACGGAGTATTTGGTGGACTATTCCGACCTGGTGGCGTGGGCGCAGCACGCCGGGGTGTTGTCGCCGCGCGAGTCGCGCGTCCTGGCCGGGGCCGGGAAGCCGGGCGCGGCCGAAAGAACCGTGCAGCGGACGAGGCAGTTGCGGGAGGCCCTTCACCGCATTTGGACCGGCAGCGGATCGGCGCCCGACGGAGAGGTGGTGGCCGGCGCTTACCGATCCGCGCTGCGGGCCAGCCGCCTGGTGGTCGAGCGGGGCTCGGCGGGCTGGCGGGAGACGGCGTTGACGACGGCCACGCCATTACACCGGCTCGCCGTGGAGGCGGTGACGTTCCTGACCGGGGCCCCGGGCTCGCGCGTCAAGCGATGCGGCGACGACGAATGCGGGTGGCTGTTTCTCGACACCAGCCACCGGCACAACCGCCGCTGGTGCAGTGCGGCCGACTGCGGCAACCGGGCCCGGGTCCGCAGGTTCTACGAGCGCAGGTCGTCAGGCGGGCGGCAGCTGTCGCGGGCCGGCGGGTGAATCCAGCTCCGCCGGTCCGTCCCGCCGCGTCAGTTCCGGATCCGTGCCGCGCTGCGACGTGCCGAGCGCTGGGCCACGCCGCGCCCGGCCGCCCACCTGCCGGTGCGTCACCACCGGACGGTCCGCGCGCGACGAGTCGATGAATCCGCTTCTCGGGGAATCGGATTCGCTGGCGGCGGGGGCCGCGGCGGCCCCCTGGCCCGGCTCGGAGCTTTCGGAGTCCAGCGTTATTTTGTGGGTGCGGCGCAGGGCGAAGGTGATCTCCTCGACCTCTTCGAAGACCTGGCGAGCGGTGCGCAGCGGCGCGCTGGTGGTGTCGATCACCCGCGCGACGAACGGCGGCACCAGCGGGCGGATCCACCGCGCGGCCGCCTTGGTGGCGTCGGGAATCGACGGAATCGGCGACGCGGTGCGCTCTTCACGGGGCGCGACCTCTCGCGCGACGGGCGCCGGCAAGTTCTCCACCTCGGCGCTGTGCGTCGGGGTTGGCAGCCCCATGGCCGCGCGGCTGGCCGCCTCGGCTTCCGCCGCGATGGGCAGGTAGATGTCGTCCTGGGCCGGCTCGAGGGCCGGCTCGAAGTCGCGTTGCGACGATGCCTTCACCACTGGAGGTTCGATGGCATCCGCGATCCGCCGGCGCTGCTGCTCCCGGTCGATTTCGGTCTGGGCTTCGATGGCCAGCCGGGCCTGGGTCAGCTGGTGCTCGGCCCACATGATCTCGGCCTCCCGACGGACCTCGGCCCGCTTGATCGCGATCGCGGTGTCCGCCTCGAGTTCCGCGCGTTCGCGCTCGGCGCGCGCCGCCGTGTGGCGATCGTGGGTGGTCTCGCCGCGCCAGCGGCCCAGGATCAGCGGCAGCAGGTAGAGGAGCACGCAAAAGGCGTCGGTCAGCAGCCGAAGCGTCAGCGCGCCAGCGCCCAGGTCGTTCATCGCGACCCAGCGCGCGCCGAGGCCGTGATCGGCGCCGGCGACCACGCCCTGACGCGCTTCGTCCAGCGCTCGCTCCTGGCGCGCGATCGTCGCGTCCAGCGCGGGCGCCTGGCGGTCGCGTGCGGCCAGGGCACTGTCGAGTTCGCGCTG
>NZ_LZIZ01000213.1:0-24265 GCF_001666915.1 Mycobacterium sp. E3339
AACAGCGGCGGCAGCGCGGCGCCGGCGTGGGCCAGCGCGGTGGCATCGAGGCGGGTGGCCACCACGACGGGGGGCTCGGCCAGCAGCGCGGCGTCGAGCAGGTCGAGCGCCTGCCGGGTGGACAGCGCGGCCAGGCCGGCGCGGCTCATCCGGGCCCTGTCGCGGTCCCCGAGGTGCCGGGTCATCGCCGAGGCCTGTTCCCACATCCCCCACGCGATCGACAGGCCCGGCAGGCGGTGAGCGCGCCGGTAGGCCGCCAGGGCGTCCAGGAAGCTGTTGGCGGCGGCGTAGTTACCCTGCCCGGGGGCGCCCACGATGCCCGCCATCGACGAAAACACCACGAACGCGGCCAGATTCAGCTCGCCGGTCAGCTCGTGCAGGTGCCACGCGCCGTCGACCTTGGAGCGCAGCACGGTGTCGATGCGCTCGGGGGTCAACGACGAGATCACCGCGTCGTCCAGCACGCCCGCGGCGTGGAAGACCCCGCGCAGCGGGAAGCGCGCCGGCACCTGGGCCAGCAACCCGGCCACGGCGTCCCGGTCACCGACATCGCAGGCCACCACGGACACCTGGGCCCCGGCCTCCCGCAGCTCGGCCACCAGATCGGCCATCCCGTCGGCCCGCTCGCCGCTGCGGCTGACCAGCATGAGATGCGGCACCCGGTAGCGGTCGACCAGGTGGCGCGCCACCGCCGACCCCGCCATGCCGGTCCCGCCGGTGATCAGCGCGGTGCCGCCGGACAGGCCGGCGGGCCCGTCGGGCATGGTCAGCACGACCTTGCCGATGTGGCGGGCCTGGCTGACGAACCGGTAGGCTTCCACGGCGCGCCGCACGTCGAATGCCTTGACCGGCAACGGCGTCAGCGCCCGCGCGGCGAACAACCGCATCAATTCGGCGAACATCTCGGCGATGTGGTCGGGCCCGGCCTCCATCAGGTCGAACGCGCGGTAGTAGATGTCGGGGTGGGCCGCCGGGTCGCGCAGGTCGGTCTTGCCCATCTCGATGAAGCGCCCGCCGGGGCCCAGCAACCGCAGCGACGCGTCGGTGAACTCGCCGGCCAGCGAGTTCAGCACGACGTCCATGCCGGCGCCGCCGGTAACCGAGGAGAACTTCTGCTCGAAGTCCAGCGTTCGCGAGTCCGCGATGTGGTCGTCGTCGAAGCCCATAGCGCGCAGGGTGTCCCACTTGCCGCGGCTGGCGGTCGCGAAAACCTCGGCGCCCCAATGCCTGGCCAGCTGCACCGCCGCCATGCCCACCCCACCGGCGGCGGCGTGCACCAGCACGCGCTCGCCGGAGCGCAGGCCGCCCAGCACCGACAACCCGTAGTAGGCGGTCAGGAACACCACCGGGACGCCGGCGGCCTCGCCGAACGACCAGCCCGTCGGCACCCGCGTCACCAGCCGCCGGTCGACGACCGCCTCCGAGCCCGTCAGGCCCACGATGCCCATCACCGCGTCGCCGACGGCCAAATCCCCCACACCCGCGCCGATCTCGGTCACCAGCCCGGCGCCCTCGGCGCCCAACTGGGCGGCGCCCGGATACATGCCCAAAGCCACCAGCACGTCGCGGAAGTTCACCCCGGCCGCGGCCACCGCCGCCAACACCTGGCCGGCGGCCAGTTCGGCGGGCGGGCCGGACTGCACCGCCAGGTCCTCCAGCGTCCCGCCCTCGCCGGCGGCCAGCCGCCACACCGAAGGCGGTTCGGGCAGCGGCAACGCCGGGTGCGCCTTGATGGGCTTCAGCCGGGGGGCGTAGGCGACGCCGTCGCGCACCGCCAATTGCGGTTCGCCGCAGCCGATCAGCGGTGCGACGTCGATTGAGCCGTCGGAGTCGACCAGCACCGCCCGGCCGGGCTGCTCGGCCTGCGCCGACCGCACCAGCCCCCACACGGCTGCGCCGGCGAGGTCGGATACGTCCTCGCCGGGCAGCGCGACCGCGCCGCGGGTCAGCACCACCAACGGCCCATCGCCGTCACCCCGCGACTGCAACGCGCTCAACGCCTCGTGGGTCGCGGCGTAGACCGCTTCGACCACGCCTTCGGCGTTCGGATCCGGCCGCCAGACCTCGGGTTCGGTGCCGGACCCGTTGTCCGCCAACGAAACCGGGGACCACACCGCCTCCAGGAGTTCGCCGCCGCCGGAACGCGCCGCAGCGGCCGCCGACAGCTGCGCGGCGGAGACGGGACGCGTCACCAGCTCGCGCACGGACAGCACCGGCGCGCCCGACGAGTCGGCCACCTCGACCGACACCGCGCCCGCGCCCACGGGCGCGAGCCGCACCCGGACCCGCGACGCGCCGGCCGCGTACAGGCACACCCCTTGCCAGGAGAACGGCAACGCGGTCTCGGCGTGCTCGTCGGCCACCCCGAGCGCATGCAGGGCCGCATCCAGCACCACCGGGTGAATCCCGAAGCCGCCCACCGTAACCCCGGCATCCTGGGGGGCCTCGACCTCGGCGAAGGTCTCGGTGCCCCGCCGCCACACCTTGCGCAGGCCGCGGAAGGCCGGACCATACCCGTAGCCGCGCGCCGCCAGGTCGTCGTAGGCGCCCGTCACGTCGACGGCCGCGGCGCCGACCGGCGGCCACACCGACAGGTCCGCCTCCGGCGCGGGCGAGCCCTCGCTCAGCACGCCCTGGGCGTGCAGCGTCCATTCCGGACCGGCCTGCGAATACACCGCGACGCCCCGGGTCCCGCCCTCGCCGGCGCCGTCCACCACCACCTGAACGCGCACCGCGCCGGCGCCCGGCAGCGGCAGCGGGGCCGACAGCGTCAGCTCCTCGATCACCGGGCAGCCCACCTCGTCGCCGGCCCGCAGCACCAGCTCGACGAACCCGGCGCCCGGTAACAGCACGGTCCCGGTCACCGCATGATCGGCCAGCCACGGCTGGGCGGCCGTCGACAGCCGGCCGGTCAGCACCACGCCGCCCGAGTCCGGCCGCTCGACCACCGCGCCCAGCAGCGGGTGCTCGGCGCCGGCCAACCCGAGGCTGGCGGTGTCGCGGGCACCCATGGACTCGGCCGACAGCCAAAACCTGCGCCGCTGAAAGGCATACGTGGGCAGGTCGACCCGGTGGGCGCCGAGGCCGGCGAACGTCGCGGCCCAGTCCAACTCCGCGCCGGAGGCGAACAGCTGCCCGGCGGCCAGCAGCATCGAGTCGACCTCGGGGCGGCCCTTGGCCATCGACACCGCCGCGACCACCGGCTCGCGCGCCAGGGATCGTTCCGCCGCGGCCGTCAGCGCCGCGCCCGGCCCCACCTCCAGGAACGCGCCGGCGCCGAGCGATTCGGCCAGCCGCACCCCGTCGACGAACCGCACCGGGCGGCGCACGTGCTCCACCCAGTAGTCGGCGGACCCGTAGCCCGGTCCGGCCAATTGCCCGGTCACGTTGGACACCAGCTCGATTCGCGGCGCAGCCGGTGACACCCCGGCCACCACCGCGGAGAACTCCTCGATCATGGGTTCCATCAGCGGCGAGTGGAAGGCGTGCGAGACGTCGAGCTGCCGCACCCGCCTGCCGCAATCGGCCAGCCGCTCCGCCGCCGCACTCACCGCGGCCCGCTCCCCCGACAGCACCACCGCGTCGGGGCCGTTGACCGCCGCGAGGGCCAGCCCGTCGGTGAGCAACGGCGCGACCTCGGCCTCGGTCGCGGTCACCGCGACCATCACCCCGCCCGCCGGCAGCGCCGCCATCAGCCGGCCCCGGGCCGCCACGATCCGCGCCGCGTCCGGCAACGACAGCACCCCGGCCACGCAGGCCGCGGCGATCTCCCCGACCGAGTGGCCGATCACCACGTCGGGTGTCACGCCCCACGAGCGCCACAGCGCCGCCAGGGCGACCTCGAGCACGAACAACGCGGGCTGGGCGAATTCGGTGCTCCGCAACAACTCCGGGTCGGCACCCCACATCACGTCGCGCAGCGGCAGCCGGGCGTGCGCGTCCACCGCCGCCACGGCCTCGTCCAAGGCCGCGGCGAACGCCGGAAAGCGTTGGTGCAGTTCTCTTCCCATGCCGAGCCGCTGCGAGCCCTGACCGGGGAACACGAACACCCGCTTGCCGAACGACCGGGCGCGCCCGACGGCCGCACCCGTGGCGGGCTCACCGGCCCGGACCGCCGCCAGCCCCGCCAGCAGGGTGTCGCGATCGGCGCCCACCAGCACCGCGCGATGGTCCAGGGCCGCCCGGGTGGTGGCCAGCGACCACCCCACGTCCACGGCGCGCAGGCCCGGCTGCGCCTCCAGGTGGGCCGACAGCCGCCCGGCCTGCGCGGCCAACGCGTCGGCCGACCGCGCCGACACCACCCATGCGATCGAACCGGCGGGCGGATCGCCCTGCTCCGCAACGGTTTCCGGCTCCGCGGGCGGCTGCTCGACGATGACGTGGGCGTTCGTCCCGCTGATCCCGAACGACGACACCCCGGCCCGGCGCTGGCCGTCGCGCGCCGGCCAGGGCTGGGGCTCGGTCAGCAGCGCCACCGCGCCCGCCGACCAATCCACGTGCGGCGACGGCACATCCACGTGCAGCGTCTTGGGCAGCACGCCGTGCCGCATCGCCTGGATCATCTTGATCACGCCGGCCACCCCGGCGGCCGCCGACGTGTGGCCGATGTTGGATTTGATCGACCCCAGCCACAGCGGCCGGTCCGCCGGCCGGTCCTGCCCGTAGGTCGCCAGCAGGGCCTGCGCCTCGATGGGATCGCCGAGAACCGTTCCCGTGCCGTGGCCCTCGACCGCGTCGACGTCCGCCGCGGCCAGTCCGGCGTTGGCCAGCGCCGCCCGGATCACCCGCTGCTGGGACGGCCCGTTGGGGGCGGTCAAACCGTTGGACGCCCCGTCCTGGTTCACCGCCGAACCCCGGAACACCGCGAGGACGGGATGCCCCAGCCGGCGCGCGTCGGCCAGCCGCTCCAGCACCAGCACGCCCGCGCCCTCCGACCACGACGTCCCGTCCGCCGCGCCGGCGTACACCTTGCACCGGCCGTCCGGGGCCAGCGCCCGCTGCCGGCTGAACTCGACGAACGCGGCGGCGGTGGCCATCACGGTCACGCCGCCGGCCAGCGCGAGGTCGCACTCCCCGGAGCGCAGCGACTGCGCCGCCAGGTGCATGGCCACCAACGACGACGAACACGCCGTGTCCACCGAGACGGCCGGGCCCTCCAGGCCCAACACGTACGACACCCGGCCCGAGGCCACGCTCAGGGTCGACCCGGTCAACCCGTAGCCCTCCAGCTCGCCCTTCACCTCCCCGCCGTAACCGGCGTGGATGACCCCGGCGAACACGCCGGTCGCCGAGCCCCGCAACGCGAGCGGGTCAATCCCGGCCCGCTCCAACGCTTCCCAGGAGATCTCCAGCATCAACCGCTGCTGGGGATCCATCGCGAGGGCCTCGCTCGGGCCGACGCCGAAGAATCCCGCGTCGAAGTCCCCGGCGTCGCGCAGGAAGCTGCCCTGGCGGGTGTACATCTTGCCCGCCGCGTCGGGGTCCGGGTCGTACAGGCCCTCCACATCCCAGCCGCGATCGGCCGGAAAGTCCGACACGGTGTCGCGGCCGTCATTCACCAGTTCCCACAGGGTTTCCGGCGAATCGACGCCACCCGCGTAGCGACAGGCCATGCCCACCACCGCGATAGGCTCGGTCAGCCGGCCCTCCAGCTCCGAGACGCGCCGGCGCGCCCGACGGAGGTCCGCCGTCAGGCGTTTCAGGTAATCGACGTGCTGTGTGGTGTCCGGCATCGCGGTCTCAGCGGCCGAGTTCTTCATCGAGGATGGCAAACAATTGGCTTTCGGTGGCGGCATCGAGGTCGGCGTCGAGGCCTTCGGTGTCGAGGTGATCGGTAGGGCCGAGCGTGGCGAGCAGGCCGTGCAGGCGGGCCCTCAGCGCCGATTTCTCGCCGTCGTCCCAGGGTTGGTCGAGCAGCGCCTGCAATTCGCGGGTGATGTCGGTGAAGCGGGCCATCAGGTCGGGCCGGTCGCCGGACGGCGCGCCGGCCAGCTGGGCGTCCAAATGCCCGGCCAGCACGACCGGTGTCGGGTAGTCGAAGATCAGCGTGGGCGAAAGCGTGAGCCCCGTGGCGGTTTTGAGCCGGTTGCGCAGCTCGACGGCGGTCAGCGAGTCGAAGCCGAGGTCGCCGAACGCGCGGTCGGCGTTGATGTCCGCGGGGTTGGGCAGTCCCAGCACGGTCGCCGCGTTGCCGCGAACCAGGTCGACCAGCTCGCGCTGTCGCGCCTCGGCGGTCAACCCCTGCAGGCGTGCGGCAAGACCGGACGTCAGGGCGGTCGTATCGGCGTCGTCGATGACACGGCGGGTGGTGCGGGCGGCCAGCTCGCTCAACAGCGGCGGCAGTCCGGCGGCGTTGTCGGACAAGGCAACCCGATCCAGTCGGGCGGCCATTAGCACGGGGGCGTCGACGAGCATGCCGGCGTCGAAGCTGTCCAGCGCCTGCTCGGTCGACAGGGGGGCGATGCCGATCCTGGTCATCCGGGCCTTGTCGCGCTCGCCGAGGTGAGCCGTCATCGCCGAGGCCTGCTCCCAGAGCCCCCAGGCCAGCGACAGCCCCGAAAGCCCATGCGCGCGGCGGTATTCGACCAGACCGTCGAGGAAGCTGTTGGCCGCCGCGTAATTGGCCTGACCCGGCGTGCCGACGATGCCCGCCATCGAGGAGAACACCACGAACGCCGACAGATCCTTTTCCCGCGTCAGCTCGTGCAGGTGCCACGCCCCGTCGACCTTGGCCCGCAACACCGCATCCACCCGCGCGGGCGTCAGCGACGCGATCAATCCGTCGTCGAGGATTCCCGCGGCGTGCACCACGCCGCGCAGCGGATACTGCTCCGGGATCTGCGCCAGCATCGCCGCGACGGCGTCGCGGTCGGCGACGTCGCAGGCCACCACCGACACGCGGGCGCCGGCCCGCCGCAGGTCGTCCACCAGTTCCGCAACCCCCGCGGCCCCGGCGCCGGCGCGGCTGGCGAGCATCACGTGCGCCACGCGATACCGGTCGACTAGGTGACGGGCCAGCGCCGAGCCGGCCATGCCGGTGCCGCCGGTGATCACCACGCTGCCGCCGGCCAGCCCACCGCAGCCGCTGAGCACCGCGCCGGGCCCGGACGGCATGGTCAACACGACCTTGCCGATGTGGCGGGCCTGGCTGACGAACCGGTACGCCGCCGAGGCGCAGCGAACGTCGAAGGCCTTGAGCGGCAACGGGGTCAGGGCGCCGTCGCGCATCAGTTCGACGATCTGGGCCAGCATCGCCGCGGTGCGGTCGGCGCCGGCCTCCAGCAGATCGAAGGCGCGATACTGCGCGCCGCGGTGCTGCTCGGCGACGACCTGCGGATCGCGGATGTCCGTCTTGCCCATCTCGATGAACCGGCCGCCGGGTGCCAGCAACCGCAGCGACGCGTCGGTGAACTCGCCGGCCAGCGAATTGAGCACCACGTCGACCCCGGCCCCGCCGGTCGCCGACGAGAACTTCCGCTCGAAGTCCAACGTCCGCGAGTCGCCGATGTGGTCGTCGTCAAACCCCATCGCGCGCAACGTGTCCCACTTGCCCCGGCTCGCGGTCGCGAACACCTCCGCGCCCCAGTGCCGGGCCAACTGAACCGCCGCCATGCCGACGCCCCCGGTGGCGGCGTGCACCAGCACCCGCTCGCCGGCGCGCAGGCCCGCCAGCACCGACAACCCGTAGAGCGCGGTGAGGAACACCACCGGCACGCCCGCGGCCGTCACCAGCGACCAGTCCTGAGGCACCGGGGTCACCACCCGCTGATCCACCACCGCCTCGGAACCGACCACGCCCAGCAGCCCCATCACCGCGTCGCCGACCGCCAGCCCGGTCACGTCGGGGCCGACCTCGACGATCACCCCGGCGCCCTCGGCACCCAACTGGCCCCCGCCCGGGTACATGCCCAGCGCCACCAGCACATCCCGGAAGTTCACCCCGACCGCGGCCACCGCGACCCGCACCTCGCCGGCCGCCAGTTCCGCCGGGGGGCAGGTGCTGAGCGCCAGGTCCTCCAGCGTGCCGCCGCCGCCGGCGTCCAGCCGCCAGCCGCCCGGGGGCAGGCGCAACACCGACCCCCGCCGCACCGGCCGCATCCGCGCCGCATAGGCCACCCCGGCGCGGACCACCAATTGCGGTTCCCCACAACCGATCACCGCGCGCGCGTCCAGGGATCCGTCGGTGTCGATCAACACCACCCGGCCCGGCTGCTCGGCCTGCGCCGAGCGCACCAGCCCCCACACCGCCGCGCCGGCCAGGTCCGTGACGTCCTCGCCGGCCAGCGCGACCGCCCCGCGGGTTTGCACGGCCAGCGTCCCGGACTCCGGACCGCCCAACCAGGATTGCAGCACGCCCAGCGCCTCGGCGGCGGCGGCATGCACCGAGCGCACCACCTCGGCGCCGTGCGGGGCCGGCTCCCACAGCGTCGTGTCGGAGTCCTTGCCGCTCAAGGGTATCGGCGACCACGCCACCTCGAACAGTCCCTCGGCGCTCGCGGCCGCTGCCGACAACTGACCGGCCGAGACCGGGCGCATCGCCAACGAGCGCACCGACAACACCGGCAATCCGGAACCGTCGGCCAGTTCCACCGACACCGCCCCGGCGCCGGACGGCGCAATCCGGACCCGCGCCCGCGACGCGCCGGCCGCGTGCAACGAGATCCCCTGCCACGAGAAGGGCAACACGGTCTGGCCCTCGCCGTCGACGCCGATCGCGTGCAGCGCCGCGTCGAGCAGCACCGGATGGATGCCGAAACCGCCGTCGGCCGCGCCGGCCTCGTCCGGGATGGTGACCTCGGCGAAGATCTCGTCGCCGCGCCGCCACATCGCCCGCAGGCCACGGAAGGCCCGGCCGTACTCGTAGCCCCGCTCGGCCAGCCGCGCGTAGGCGTCGCCCACCTCCACCGGCGTCGCCCCCGCCGGCGGCCACACCGACAGGTCCGCCGCCGGTGCGGCCGCGGCCCCGCCCAGCACGCCCTGCGCGTGCAACACCCACTCCGAGGAGGCGTCCGCCGAATACACGGAGAGCTCGCGCCGCCCGGACTCGGCGGCCGCGCCGACCACCACCTGCACCTGCACGCCCTCGGCGGCCGGCAGCAGCAGCGGGGCCGACACCGTGAGCTCCTCGAGGACCGCCGCGCCGACCTCGTCGCCCGCCCGGATGGCCAGCTCCACAAACCCCGCGCCGGGGAACAACACCGTGCCGCCCACCGCGTGGTCGGCCAGCCACGGCTGGGCGGCGGTCGACAGCCGGCCCGTCAGCACCACCCCGCCGGAATCCGGGCGCGCCACCACCGCGCCCAGCAGCGCGTGCCGCGCGCCCGCCAGCCCCAGGGTGGCCACGTCACCGGTCCCGGTCGATCCGCCCGGCAACCAAAAACGCTGCCGCACAAAGCCGTACGTCGGCAAGTCCACGCGCCGCCCGCCCAGCCCCGCGAGGGCGGCCCGCCAGTCCACCGGCACGCCGGCGACGTGGGCCTGGCCCGCCGAAAGCCAGAACCGTTGCAGCGAGCCGTCATCGCGGCCCAGCGACGGGATGACCACGGCATCGTGACCGCCGTCGGTCAGCGTGTCCTCGACGGCGGCGAGCAGCACCGGGTGCGGGCTGCACTCGACGAAGGCCCCGTAGCCCGCCTCGCCCGCGCGGCGCACCGCGCGTTCGAATTGGACGGTCTGCCGGATGCTGCGGTACCAGTAGTCGGCGTCCAGGCCGGCGGTGTCCAGCAGATCACCCGTGACGGTCGAGAACAGCGCGACCGGACACGATCGCGGCTCGATGCCCGCCAGCGTCTCGGCCAGCGCGGCGCGGATGGCGTCGACGTGCCCCGAATGCGAGGCGTAGTCCACGTCGATCCGGCGGGCCCGCACGCCGTCGGCCTCGCAGCGGGCCATCAACTCGTCGAGGGCGCCCACCTCACCGGACACCACCGCCGCCGAAACCCCGTTGACCGCAGCGACATTCAACCGATCGCCGTACGGGCCGATCAACTCCTCGGCGCGGGCCAGGCCGCAAGCAAGCGACACCATGCCGCCCGCACCCGACAGCTGGACCAGCAGCCGGCTGCGCAGCGCCACCACCCGGGCGGCGTCCTGAAGCGACAGCGCGCCGGCCACATACGCCGCCGCGATCTCGCCCTGCGAATGGCCGATCACCGCGTCGGGGACCACGCCCACCGAGCGCCACAGCTCGGCCAGCGACACCATCACCGCCCACAGCGCCGGCTGCACCACGTCCACCCGGTCCAACCCGGGCGCACCGGGGGTGCCGCGAAGGACGTCGACCAGCGACCAGTCCACGTGCTCGGCGAGCGCCTTCTCGCACCGCTGCAGGTGCTCGGCGAATACGGTTGAGCTGTCCAGCAATTCGGCGCCCATGCCGACCCACTGCGAACCCTGGCCGGGGAACACGAACACCGTCTTGCCCAGCGGCCGCGCCCGGCCCACCACCGCGCCCGCGCCCGGGGTGCCGGCGGCCACGTCGGCCAGCTCCGCGACCAGGCGCGCGCGGTCGGCGCCCACCAGCACCGCGCGGTGCTCGAACAGCGACCGCGTGCAGACCAACGACCAGGCCACGTCGACCACCCGCAGCCCCGGGTCGTCGGTCACCCGCGCCAACAGCCGCGCCGCCTGGTTGGCCAGCGCGTCGGGCGAGCGGGCCGACAACACCCACGGCGCGGGCGCGTCGTCGCCGGCCGCGGGTGCGGAAACCTCTTGCGGCGCCTGCTCGACGATGACGTGCGCGTTGGTGCCGCTGATGCCGAACGACGACACCCCGGCCCGACGCGGCGCATCGTCGGGCGCCGGCCATTCCCGCGCCTCGGTCAGCAGCGAAACCGCCCCCGCCGACCAATCCACGTGCGGCGTGGGCACATCCACGTGCAACGTCTTGGGCATCACCCCGTGCCGGATGGCCTGCACCATCTTGATCACCCCGCCGGCGCCGGCCGCCGCCGAGGTGTGGCCCATGTTCGACTTGATCGATCCGAGCCACAGCGGCCGGCCGGCCGGACGGTCCTGCCCGTAGGTCGCCAGGACCGCCTGCGCCTCAATCGGATCCCCGAGCGTGGTGCCCGTCCCGTGCCCCTCGACCAGGTCCACGTCGGCGGCGGCCAGGCGCGCGTTGGCCAGCGCGGAGCGGATCACCCGCTGCTGCGACGGGCCGTTGGGCGTGGCCAATCCGTTCGAGGCGCCGTCCTGGTTCACCGCCGACCCGCGCAGCAGCGCCAGCACCGGGTGCCCCAGCCGCCGTGCGTCGGACAGCCTTTCCAGCACCAGCACCCCGACGCCCTCGGAAAATCCGGTCCCGTCGGCGGCCCCCGCATACGCCTTGCACCGGCCGTCGGAGGCCAGCGCCCGCTGCCGGCTGAACTCGATGAACATCGCCGGCGTCGCCATCACCGTCACCCCGCCGGCCAGCGCCAGGTCACACTCGCCGGCGCGCAGCGACCGCGCCGCCAGGTGCAGGGCCACCAACGACGACGAGCAGGCGGTGTCCACCGACACGGCCGGGCCCTCCAGGCCCAGCGCGTAGGCCACCCGGCCCGAGGCCACGCTCAGCGTCGAACCGCGCAGCCCGTAGCGCTCCAGGTGTCCGGGCACCCGCCCCTGCCCGCCATAGGACCCGTGGAAGATCCCGGCGAACACCCCCGTCGGCGACCCGCGCAGCGCGGCGGGGTCAATCCCGGCCCGCTCCAACGCCTCCCAGGACACCTCCAGCAACAGGCGTTGCTGCGGGTCCATCGCCAGCGCCTCGCTGGGGGCGATGGAGAAGAACGCGGCGTCGAAGTCGGCCGCGTCGGCCAGGAACCCGCCGCACCGGGCGTAGGACTTTCCGACCGCGTCGGGGTCCGAATCGAACAGGCCCGCCAGGTTCCAGCCCCGGTCGGTCGGGAACTCCGAGACCACGTCGCGGCCCTCGACAACCATCTGCCACAGCGCCTCCGGGGAATCCACCCCGCCGGGGTACCGGCAGCCCATCCCGACCACCGCGACGGGTTCGGTTGCGGCGGCGAGGTATTCGCGGGCCTCGCGCTTGAGCCGCTCGTTCTCCTTCAGCGATGCGCGCAGGGCCCTGACGAGCTCGTCGGAGTCGCCGGTCATGAGTCGCGGCCTGGGCGAGAAAGCGGGGTCATCGGTTCCATCGGTGAATCTTGGGGAGGCACAAGCAGAAACGCCCTGTCAGTGCCAGCGCAACAATACGAGCTCGGAGCAGAATCCGGGACCCATCGCGATCATCAGGCCGGGGCTTTCGCTGGGCGGCGGCTTGGCCAGGGTGTCCCGCAGCACGTGCAGCACCGAGGCCGAGGACAGGTTGCCGATCTCGCCGAGCGAGCGCCAGGTCAGTTCGAGCGCGTCCGGCGGCAGGCTCAGGCTCGCGTTGATCGCGTCGATGATCTTGGGGCCCCCGGGGTGGCTGACCCAGGCGCCGATGTCGGTCGTCGTCAGCCCGTGCGCGCCGAGGAACCCGGCGACGTCGCGCTCGATGTGCTCCTCGACCACCTCGGCCAGGTCCTTGGCCAGGACGAGCTCGAACCCGGCGGCGCCGACGTCGTAGCCCATGGTCCGCAGCGAATCGGGGTACAGCGTGCTGCGCGAGTCCAGGATGGCGGGCCCGCCGGCGGCGACCTTCTCGGCACGGCGCTCGCCGACCGCCACCACGGCGCCCGCCCCGTCGGCGAACAGCGCGCTGCCGACCAGGCCCGGCAGCGACGGCTTGTATCCCGGGTAGGTCAGCGAGCAGAGCTCGACCGAGATCAGGGCCGCGGCGGCGTCCGGCGCCCCGCGCAGGTAGTCGTTCAGCCGGGCCACGCCCGCGGCCCCGGCCACGCAGCCCAGCCCGAACAGCGGCACCCGGCGCACGTCGTCGCGCAGGCCCAGCCGGCCCGCGATCCGCGCGTCCAGGGAGGGCACCGCCAGGCCGGTGACCGTCGTCGTGATCAGCACGTCGAGGTCCTGGGGCCGCAGGCCGGCCTCGTCCAGGGCGCCCGACAGCGCCTCGCAGCCGAGGTCGACGGCGTTGTCGATGAAGATCCGGTTGGCCACGCCGAAGTCGGTCAGGGTGGGGTACCGCTCCAGGGGAAGCACCAGGTGGCGGCTGTTGACCTTGGCGCTGACGTGCAGCTGGCGGACGATGTCCTCGTAGCCTTCGAAGTCCGGGATGCTGACGAAGAAGTCGGTGAGCTCGCGCTGGGAGTAGCGGTACGGTGGCAAGGCACCGAACACGCCGGCGACGACGCTCATTGCTCCCACCCCCTGACGACGAAGATCAGGGTCGAAATGTTCACCCGGATCGCTTCCTGCGAGAAGTTTAATCGGCCCGGGAGCGCCCGGCACAGAAACCAAAGTCCTCTCATCGGCCACCGCCCAGCCGCGTTTTGAGCCGTTCGCACTCGGCCAGGACGGCTTCGAGTTGCTCGGCGACCCTGGCCGGCGCGGTTCCGCCCCGCCCGTCGCGCGACGACACCGAGCCCTCGATGGTCAACACGTCCCGCACCTCCGGCGTCAGCTCGGGGCTGATGGCGGCCAGCTCGTCGTCGGTCAGCTCGTCGAGCCCGACCGCGCGCCCCTCGGCCGTGCGCACGGCGGCCCCGGCCGCCTCGTGCGCGGACCGGAACGGCACCCCCCGGCGCACCAGCCATTCGGCGATGTCGGTGGCCAGCGTGTATCCGGCCGGGGCCAGGGCCGCCATCCGCTCGACGTCGAACGTCAGGCTGGCGACCAGGCCGGCCATCGCCGGCAGCACCAGCTCCAGCTGGGCCACCGAGTCGAACACCGGCTCCTTGTCCTCCTGCAGGTCGCGGTTGTAGGCCAGCGGCTGGGCCTTGAGCGTCGCCAGCAGGCCGGTCAGGTTGCCGATCAGCCGCCCGGACTTGCCGCGGGCCAGCTCGGCGATGTCGGGGTTCTTCTTCTGCGGCATGATCGAGCTGCCGGTGGACCACGAATCGTGCAACCTGACGTAGCCGAACTCCGTTGAGCTCCACAGGATGAGGTCCTCGGCCAGCCGCGAGAGGTCCACGGCGATCATCGCGAACACGAAGGCGGCCTCGGCGGCGAAATCGCGGGCCGCGGTCGCGTCGATGGAATTGGCCGCGGCGGCGTCGAAACCGAGCTCCGCGGCGATCGCGTCCGGGTCCAACCCCAGCGACGAGCCGGCCAGCGCCCCCGAGCCGTACGGGGACACGGCCGCCCGCTTGTCGAAGTCGACGATGCGGTCGACGTCGCGCAGCAGCGGGTGCGCGTGGGCGAGCAGGTGGTGGGCCAGCAGCACCGGCTGGGCGGACTGCAGGTGCGTCTTGCCCGGCATGATGGCGCTGGGGTGCGCGGCGGCCTGGGCGGCCAGCGCGGCCACCACCTCCAAGGCCGCGTCGGCAACCCGGCGCACCGCGTCGCGCAGCCACATCCGGAACAACGTGGCGACCTGGTCGTTGCGCGACCGCCCGGCGCGCAACCGGCCGCCCAGGTCGGGGCCGACCCGGTCGATCAGCCCCCGCTCCAGCGCGGCGTGCACGTCCTCGTCGGTCACCAGCGGCGTGAAGCTGCCGTCGGCCACGTCCTGCGCCAGGCTGTCCAGCCCGGCCAGCAGCCCGTCGCGCTGCTCGGAGGTGAGTAGCCCGGCGTGGAACAGAATCACGGTGTGGGCGCGCGAGGCGACGATGTCGTAGGGGGCCAGCACCCAGTCGAAGTGGGTGGACTTGCTCAGGGCGGCCAGCGCGTCCGACGGTCCGTCGGCGAACCGCCCGCCCCACAGCGAGCCCTCGCGCGTGCTCACGTCGCGGTCGGACCTTCGTCGGCCGCCAGGTCGCGGCGGGACGCGATCTTCGACGACAGCCCGTGCACGTAGACGAAGCCCTTGGCGGCGGACTGGTCGAAGCTGTCGCCCTCGTCGTAGGTGGCCAGGTTGAAGTCGTAGAGCGACTCCGCGCTGCGCCGGCCGTTGACGGCGATGTGCCCGCCGTGCAACACCATCCGGATCTCGCCCGTCACGTGCTCCTGGGTCTTCGCGACGAAGGCTTCCAGCGCGGTCTTCAGCGGCGAGTACCAGAGCCCGTCGTAGACCAGCTCCGCCCAGCGCTGGTCGGTGTGCCGCTTGAAGCGGCCCAGTTCGCGCTCCAGCGTGACGTGTTCGAGCTCGGTGTGGGCGGTGATCAGCACCATCGCCCCGGGGGCCTCGTAGATCTCGCGGCTCTTGATGCCCACCAACCGGTCCTCGACCACGTCGAGGCGGCCCACGCCCTGGCAGCCGGCGCGGCGGTTGAGCTCCTCGATGGCCTGTAGCACGGACACCGGTTTGCCGTCGATGGATACCGGGACCCCGCGCTCGAACCCGACGATCACCTCGTCGGGCGTGTTCCAGTTGATGGTGGGGTCTTCGGTGTAGGAGTAGATGTCCTTGGTTGGCGCATTCCAAAGGTGTTCCAGGAAGCCGGTTTCCACCGCGCGGCCCCACACGTTCTGGTCGATGGAGAACGGCGAGCGCTTGGTGACGTTGATCGGGATGGCGTTCTCCTCGGCGAACGCGATCGCCTTCTCCCGCGTCCAGGCGTAGTCGCGGACGGGCGCCAAAACCTCCAAATCCGGTGCCAGCGAAGCGAATCCGACCTCGAACCGGACCTGGTCGTTACCCTTGCCGGTGCAGCCGTGGGCGACGGTGGTGCCGCCGTGCTCGCGGGCGGCCGCCACCAGGTGCTTGGCGATCAGCGGCCGGCTGATGGCCGACACCAGCGGATAACGGTCCATGTAGAGGGCGTTGTTCAGGATGGTGGGCAGGCAGTAGCCCTCGGCGAACTCGTCGCGGGCGTCGACGACGACGGCCTCCACCGCGCCGCAGTCCAGGGCCCGCTGGCGGACGACCTCCATGTCCTCGCCGCCCTGGCCGAGGTCGATGGCCACCGCGACGACCTCGCGGCCGGTTTCCTTGCCGATCCAGCTGATCGCGACCGAGGTGTCCAGACCGCCCGAATACGCCAGGATGACGCGATCCGACATGAACCAATCTCCTTAGTTTTAGGTGAGCTCTTCTAGGGTGCGGGCCAGCTCGGCGCCGGTCATCGGCTCCCGGGCGGCCACGAAGACGGTGTCATCGCCGGCGATGGTGCCGACGACGTACGGTAACGCCGCCCGGTCGATGGCGCTGGCCAAATAGTTGGCGCCGCCGGGCGGGGTGCGCAGCACCGCGAGGTTGGCGCTGGCGTCGGCCGACACCAGCAGCTCGCCCAGCAGCCGGGACAGCCGCGCGGTGCCGCCGGACACCCCGCGCACCGGGCTGCCGTCCTCGGGAACGATGTAGACGCCGACGCCGCCGTCGGCTCCGCGCAGCTTCACCGCGCCGAGCTCCTCGAGGTCGCGCGACAGGGTGGCCTGGGTGACCTCGATGCCCTCGTCGGCCAGCCGGGCCGCCAGCTCGCTTTGGCTGCTGATCGACGCCGACGACAGGATGGCCACGATGCGGTCCTGCCGGCCGGCCCGGGTGGTCTCGGGCGTGGCCTTCGAGCGGGTCATGAGCGTCGCTCCAACAGCCACACCAGCAGTGCCTTCTGGGCGTGCAGCCGGTTCTCGGCCTCGTCCCACACCACGCTGGCCGGCCCGTCCATCACCGCGTCGGTGATCTCGTCGCCGCGGTGAGCCGGAAGGCAGTGCAGCACAATCGCTTCCGGGTCGGCCAGGCCCAGCAGCCGCTCGTTGATCTGGAACCGGCGGAACGGGGTGCGGCGGTCGAGCCCGTCGCCCTCCTGGCCCATCGACGTCCAGGTGTCGGTCACCAGCACGTCGGCGCCGCGCGCGGCCGCGTCGGGCTCGGCGCTGAGGGTGACCGAGCCGCCGGTCGTTTCCGCGCGTTCCGTCGCGGCCGCGACGAAGGCCGGGGCGGGGGCGAAGCCGTCGGGCGCGGCGATCGTGACGTGGATGCCGGCGGTCACCCCACCGAGCAGCAGCGAGTGGGCCATGTTGTTGGCGCCGTCGCCGAAGTAGGACATCCGCAGCCCCGCAAGGGATCCCTTGCGTTCGGCGATGGTCTGCAGGTCGGCGAGCACCTGGCAGGGGTGGAACTCGTCGGAGAGCGCGTTGACCACCGGCACGGTCGCCACCTCGGCCATGGCCTCGAGCCGGTCCTGCCCGAAGGTGCGCCACACGATGGCCTCGACGTAGCGGGACAGCACCCGCGCGGTGTCGGCCAGCGTCTCGTCGCGGCCCAGCTGCGTGCTGCGGGCGTCGACGACGACGGCGTGCCCGCCGAGCTGCGCGATGCCCACCTCGAAGGAGAACCGGGTGCGGGTGGAGTTCTTGTCGAAGAGCACCGCGACGCCGCGCGGGCCGTCCAGCGGCCGGCAGCAGAACGGATCCTTCTTCAGCTCGGCGGCCAGCTGCAGCACCTCGGCCTGCTCGGAGGGCGACAGGTCGTCGTCGCGCAGGAAATGGCGGGGCGTCATGCCGCGGCCTTGTCCAGGATGCCCGGCAGCGCGCCGACGAAGGCGTCCAGCTGGGCCTCGGTGATGATCAGCGGCGGGGCCAGCCGGACGACCTCGGGCGCGGCGGCGTTGACCAGGAATCCGGCTGCGCGCGCGGCACTTTCGGCCTCCTTGGCCCGCGGCGCGGTCAGCACCAGGCCCTGCAGCAACCCCCGCCCGCGCACGTGGTCGATCAGCGGGTGGTTCAGGGACTCGACGCCGTGCCGCACCGACTTGCCCAGCACCTCCGCGTGCCGGATCAGGTCCTCGTCGGTGATCACCCGCAGCACCGCCCGCGCCGCAGCGGCGCAGATCGGGTTGCCGCCGAAGGTGCTGCCGTGCAGGCCGGGGGTCAGCAGCTCGGCGGCCCGCCCGACGGCCAGGCACGCGCCGATGGGCAGCCCGCCGCCCAACCCCTTGGCCATGGTCACGACGTCCGGGGTGATGCCGTCGTGCTGGTGGGCGAAAAACGCTCCGGTGCGGCCCATCCCGGTCTGCACCTCGTCGAGCACCAGCAGCGCGCCGTGCCGCGAGGTGATGTCGCGCGCGGCCCGCAGATAGCCCTCCGGCGGGACCACGACGCCGCCCTCTCCCATGATCGGTTCGAGGAACACCGCCGCGGTGGCGTCGTCGACGGCCGCGGCCAGCGCGTCGGCGTCCCCGTAGGGCACGTGCGTGACGTATCCGGGCAGCGGCTCGAACGGCGCCTGCTTGCTGGGCTGGCCGGTCAGTGCCAGCGAGCCCATCGTGCGGCCGTGGAAACCGCCCTGCGCCGCAACGAGTTTCGTGCGCCCGGTGAGCCGCGACAGCTTGAACGCGACCTCGTTGGCCTCGGTTCCCGAGTTGCAGAAGAACACCCGGGCGGGCGCCCCTGTTTGTTCGGGCGCGCCGAGCAGCGCCACCAGCTCCTCGGCCAGCGCGATGCCCGGTTCGCTGGCGTACAGGTTGGAGGTGTGGCCCAGCGTGGCCATCTGGTGGGTGACGGCCTCGATGACCGCGGGGTGGCGATGCCCGAGGACGTTGACCGCAATGCCGCCGAGCAGGTCCACGTAGCTGTTGCCGTCCACGTCGGTGACCACGGCGCCGTCGCCGCTGGCCAGGGCGAGCGGCGGGGTGCCGTAGTTGTTCATCATCACGGCTTCCCAGCGCTGCTTCACTGTTTCCCCTTGGCTCATGTGGGCACCACCTTGGTGCCGGTCCCCGCATCGGTGAAAAGCTCGACCAGCACGCAGTGTTCGACCCGCCCGTCGATGACGTGCGCGCTCGGCACGCCGGCGGTGACCGCCCGCAGGCACGCCTCGACCTTGGGGATCATGCCCGCCTCCAGCGTGGGTAGCAGTTGCGCGAGTGTGCCGGTGTCGATCTCGCTCACCAACGAGCCGCGGTCGGGCCAGCTGGTGTAGAGGCCCTCGACGTCGGTGAGCATCAACAGCTTCTCGGCCCGCAGCGCCTCGGCGAGCGCCGCGGCGGCGGTGTCGGCGTTGATGTTGTGCACCACGCCCTCGGCGTCCGGGGCCAGCGTGGACACCACCGGAATGCGGCCCGCCGCAATCAGATCCAGCACCGCGGCGGTGTTGACCCGTTCGACGTCGCCGACCAGGCCGATGTCGGTGGCCACGCCGTCCACGGTCACGCTGCGCCGCACGGCGGTGAACAGTTGCGCGTCCTCGCCGGTGATGCCGACGGCGTAGGGCCCGTGCGCGTTGATCAGGTTGACCAGTTCGCGGCCCACCTGTCCGAACAACACCATCCGCGCCACGTCGAGCACTTCGGGTGTGGTGACCCGGAAGCCGCCCTTGAAGTCGCCCTCGATGCCCAGCCGGCGCAGCATGGCGGTGATCTGCGGGCCGCCGCCGTGCACGACGACGGGCAGGATGCCGCAGTTGCGCAGGAAGGCCATGTCGGCGGCGAAGGCGTGCCGCAGCGTGTCGTCGGTCATGGCGTTGCCGCCGTACTTGATGACGACGACCTTGCCGTACAGCTGCTTGAGCCAGGGCAGGGCTTCGGCGAGCACCTGCGCCTTGACGCCGGTCGGCAGCTGCTCCGTTGTGAAAGTCATGAGCTGTACGCCGAGTTCTCTTCGACATAGCCGTGCGAGAGGTCCGTGGTGCGGACCGCGGCGTGGCCGTCACCCACGCGCAGGTCGACGGTGATGTCGATGTCGGCGCCGGACAGGTCCACCTCGCGCGCGCCCGGCGCCCCGACACCGTCGACGCACACGGCGAAGCCGTTGAACGACACCGTGATTCGATCGGGGTCGAGGGGAATCGGCGCCATCCCGACGGCGGCCAGCACCCGGCCCCAGTTGGGGTCCGACCCGAACACCGCGGTCTTGACCAGGCTGTCGCGGGCGATCACCCGCGCGGCGGTCAGCGCGTCGTCCTCGGAGGCCGCCCCGGTCACCGTCACGGTGACGCGTTTGGTGACGCCCTCGGCGTCGGCCTGCAGCTGCGCGCACAGATCGTCGCACACCCGCAGCACGGCGTCGTCGAGATCGGCCTGCGCGGGCGTGATCCCGCTGGCCCCGGACGCCAGCAGCAGCACGGTGTCGTTGGTCGAACACGCGCCGTCGATGTCGAGCCGGTCGAAGGTGCGGGCGGTGGCGCGGCGCAGCGCGGTGTCGAGCGCCGCGGCCTCGACGTTCGCATCGGTGGTCAGCACGCACAGCATGGTGGCCAGCGACGGTGACAGCATGCCCGCGCCCTTGGCCATCCCGCCGACCGTCCAGTTGCTCCGGTGGTGCAGCGCAACCTGTTTCGGCACGGTGTCGGTGGTCATGATCGCGCGCGCCGCCTCGTCGCCGCCGCTCAGACCGCCGGCCATGTCCTGAACGATCGCGCGCACCCCGGCGAGCACCTTGTCCATCGGCAGCCGGTCGCCGATCAGCCCGGTGGAGCACACCGCGACCTCGATGGCCCCGGTTTGCGTCCCCCAGTCCGACAGCGCGGCGGCGACGGCCTCGGCGGTGGCGTGGGTGTCCTGGAAACCGCCGGGCCCGGTGCAGGCGTTGGCGCCGCCGGAGTTGAGGATCACCGCGCGCAGCGCGCCGGTGGTCAGGACCTGCTGGCTCCACAGCACGGGCGCGGCCTTGACCTTGTTGCGGGTGAAGACGCCCGCCGCCGCGTAGTCGGGCCCCTCGTTGAACACCAGGGCCAGGTCGGGGTTGCCCGACGCCTTGATGCCCGCGGCGATCCCGGCGGCCCGGAACCCGGCGGGCGCGGTGACGCCCTGTTCGCGCACCAGGCGCGCCTCGGCTGTGTGGGTCACGGGGCGACCCCGACCACCGAAAGGCCTTGTGCCTCCGGCCAACCCAGCGCGAGGTTCATCGCCTGCACCGCCGCGCCGCCGGTGCCCTTGACCAGGTTGTCGATGGCGGCGATGGCCACGAACGTCTCCGCGGCCTCGTCCACCGCGACGGCGACGTGTGCCGCGTTGCTGCCGATCACCGATCCGGTGCGCGGCAGTTGACCCTCGGGTAGCAGGTACACGAAAGGCTCTGCGTCGTAAGCCTTTTCGTAGGCGGCCCGCAGTTGTGAGAGCGGCGCGCGGGTCCGCGCCGTGCAGGTGGCCAGGATGCCCCGCGAGGTCGGGATCAGGACCGGGGTGAACGACACCGTGACGTCGCGGTCGGTGACCGCCCGCAGCCCCTGGGCGATCTCGGGCGTGTGGCGGTGGGCCCCGGCGATGTTGTAGGCCCGGGCGGACCCGATCACCTCGGAGCCGAGCAGGTCGGTCTTGGCCGCGCGGCCGGCCCCGGAGGTGCCGCTGACGGCCACCACGGTGACGGCGGGCTCGATCAGGTCCTCGGCCATCGCGGGGAGCAACGCCAGCAGCGCCGCGGTCGGGTAGCAGCCCGGCACGGCGATCCGGCGCGCGCCGCGCAGCCGCTCCCGCGCGCCGGGCAGTTCCGGCAGTCCGTAGGGCCAGCTCCCGGCGTGCGGGGAGCCGTAGAACCGCTCCCACGCCGCGGCGTCGGTGAGCCGGAAGTCGGCGCCGCAGTCGATGATCAGGGTGTCCGGGCCCAGCTGGTCGGCCAGGGCGGACGAATGCCCGTGCGGCAGGCCCAGGAACACCACGTCGTGGCCGGCCAGCACGGCGAGTTCGGTGGGCTCGACCACGCGGGAGGCCAGCGGCGTCAGGTGCGGGTGGTGCTCGCCGAGCGTGCTGCCGGCGCTCGTCGCGGCGGTCAGCGACCCGATGGCGAGCCGGCCGTCGGCGTAGGCGGGATGCCCGAGCAAAAGGCGCAGGATCTCACCGCCCGCATAGCCGCTGGCCCCGGCAACCGCCACCCTCAATACGTCGGCCATTCCGCCGATTCTGCATGGTTATGCAATGCTTTGCAAATCCATTCCAGAGCGGCGCTCAGGCCCGCAGTTCGGCGCCGACCGCCTCGGCGGCGCGCCGCACCGCGGCGTCGCGGGCCGCGCTGGCGTCGTCCTCGGTCAGCGTGCGGTCCGGGGCGCGGAAACGCAGGGCGAAGGTCAGCGATTTGCGGTCCTGCCCGACCTGCGGGCCGGTGAAGACGTCGAACAGTTGCAGGTCTTCCAGCAGCTCGCCGGCGCCCTCCCGCACGGCGTCGGCCACCGCCTGCGCCGGCACGTGCGCGGGCACCACCAGGCTGACATCCTGGAAGACCGCCGGGAACGGCGACACCCTCGGCGCCGGCAACGCCTCGGCGATGGGAATGGCGTCGAGGTTGAGCTCGACGGCGCACGTGCCCTTCGGCAGCCCGGAACGTTCGATCACCGCCGGGTGCAGCTGCCCGGCGTGACCGACCACGGTCTCCCCGACCAGCACCTCGGCGCACCGGCCCGGATGCCAGGGCAGCTGCTGCGCCGCCCGCAGCCGCACCTCGACCCCGCTGGCGCGGGCGACGATGCGCACCGCCTCGAACGCGTCGGCGGCCTCGACCCGGCGGCCGGGCCCCCACGGGCCGCGGCGCTCGCGCAGCCCGGCCAGCACCGCCGCGACGTGCTGGGGCTGGCGGGGCAGCGAGGCGTCCAGCAGGGCGATCTCGGTGTCCGTCGGTCGCCGGTGCACGGGGATGGGCCGCACGCCGCGCGTCTCGTCGGTCGGCTGCACCACCTGCGCCAGCGCGTACAGCGCGACGTCCACCAGACCCCGGGACACGTTGCGCACCAACGCCTCCAGCAGCGCCGGCAGCAGCGTGGTGGCCAGGTGCGGGCGGTCGGCCTCCAGCGGGTTGAGCACCTGCGTGGTGGCGCGGCGCGGATCGTCGGCCGGCAGCCCCCACAGGTCGAACACGCCCGCGGGCAAGAACGGCGTGGGCAGGATTTCGACGTAACCGTGTTGGGCCAGCGATTTGCCGATCGCGCGGCGCCGCTTCTGCCCCGCGGTGAGGCCACGGCCCGCGGGGGCCGCGGGCAGCACCGACGGGATGACCTCCAGCCCCTCGAGGCGCAGCACCTCCTCGACGAGGTCGGCGGGCTGCAACAGGTCGGGCCGCCAGCTCGGCGGCGTCACCGTGAGCGCCGCGCCGGAGTCGACCACCAGCGCGCCGATCTGCGCCAGGCGCCGCGCGGTGGTCCCGGCGGGGTAGGCCACCCCGGCGACGCGGTCGGGCAGGTCGGCGGGAACGTGGATCGGCGGAAGCGACCAGTCGTCGGTCGGCGGCTCGCCGCGCCAATCGGTCAGCTTCTCCGACACCGCTCCCCCGGCGATCTCGACGAGCAGGGTGGCGCACCGGTCCAGCGCGGCCACCGAGATCGCCGGGTCCACCCCGCGCTCGTAGCGCCGGGCGGCCTCGCTGGGCAGGTGCAGTCGGCGCTGGGTGCGCGATACGGCGGCGGGGTCCCAGACCGCCGCCTCCAGCAGCACGTCGGTGGATTCGGGGCGCACCTCGGTGCTGGCCGCGCCCATCACGCCGCCGATCGCCGCGGTCGCGCGGTCGTCGACGATGAGGACATCGGTCGGGTCGAGCCGGCGCTCGATGTCGTCGAGGGTGACCACGGTCTCGCCGGGCCGGGCGAACCGCACGGCCAGGCCCCCGGAGATGCGGTCGCGGTCGTGGGCGTGCATGGGGTGGCCGAGTTCGAGCATCACGTAGTTGGTGACGTCCACCGCCGGCGAGGTCGCGCGGATGCCGGCCAGCAGCAGCCGCCGTTGCAGCCACCACGGCGACACGGCGGCCGGGTCGATACCGGTCACCGGCCGCAGGGCGAACCGGCGGACACCGGTTTCGGGCTGCACGGTCAACGGCCAGGCCTCGCCGTTGGCGGGCAACTGCTTGACGTCCGCCGGGTCGACGAACTCGAGGTCGTAGGCGCAGGCGATCTCCCGCGCCAACCCGCGCACCGACATGCCGTAGCCGCGGTCGGGGGTGATCGCCAGGTGGAAGACCACGTCGTCCAATCCCAGCACCGCGGCGCCGTCGGCGCCCGGGTCGGCGGTACCGGCCGGCAGCACCAGGATCCCGGAATGGTCCGCGCCCAAGCCGAGTTCGGCCGCCGAGCAGATCATGCCGTCGGAGTCGCGGCCGTAGGTCTTGCGCGCGGTGATCGCGAAGCCGCCGGGCAACGTGGTGCCGGGCAGCGCCACCACCACCAGGTCACCGACGACGAAATTGGTTGCGCCGCAAACAATGTCGCGGGGCTCGGGCTCACCGACATCGACCCGGCAGGCGCGGATCGGCCACGAGGTCGAGGATGTGGTCACCCTCGGCCCGGTCGAGGGCCCACTGACCGTGGGCCGCGTCGCCGGCATCGAGGAGCTCACCGGGTTCAAGAAGCCGATCCGCGCCTGCCGGGTCGATGTCGGTGAGCCCGAGCCCCGCGACATTGTTTGCGGCGCAACCAATTTCGTCG
>NZ_LZIZ01000214.1:0-1093 GCF_001666915.1 Mycobacterium sp. E3339
CCGGCGGGGGAGCCGGCTGACCGTTCAGGCCGGGCGCATCCAGCGGCGCGTCCAGGCCCGCGGGCGCGGGGATCTCACGCGGCGTCGGGCCCGACAGCGGGCCACCGCACACCGGCCACGCGCCGCGGCCCTGGCTGGCCAGCACGCGCTCGGCGACGGCGATCTGCTGTTCCTTGGTGGCCAACTCGGCCGACGGGGCGTACTGGCCGCCGCCGTGCGAGGCCCAGGTGCTCGCGCTGAACTGCACGCCACCGTGGTAGCCGTTGCCGGTGTTGATCGCCCAGTTGCCGCCCGACTCGCAACGGGCTACCTGGTCCCACTCGCCATCGGTGGCCGCGGCCGCTTGGCCGGCCAGGGCGATGCTACCGCCGCCGAGGACCGCGCCGGTGACGGCGATCTTGGCGACGCTGATGTTCGACGTGCTGGGCTTACGGTGACGTCCACTCATAGGCCGTGAAAAATCCTCTCTCGTCACGCGCCTGCGAGGTCAGCTGTCGGGTTCGGGTTGGAGAGGCCACCCGGCCGTCATCGCTTCTGCGAAACGATGTCGGCTTCACCCCAAGGGGCCGCACGCGGCCCCAGTCCGATCACGGTGGACCGGTGGGTCCCCCGTCTCCATCCACGTAGGTTCGGTGGGCCCCCGCCTATTGGATGGAGCTCGGCGCGATAGGGAGGGGAGGTTCGCCAATTCGGTTGTCTTGGCGAGCCTTCGGAGAAACGTAGCGGTTTCTGTTGGTCCCGTCACGTTCTGCGAAACCCGGCGTTTCCCTCTCGGCCACCTGCGAAAAGCCAAGGAACACACGCCATTCACGCAGGTCATAGCACTCGATATCGGAGCGTGATTGCGTCGTTATCGTTCCGTTACGTGAGATATTTCACAGTTTCAGCCCCCGGCGAAGGGGGGTAGAACGTCGATCGTGTTGCCGCTGCGTAACGGTGCGGTCTCGTCGCGTACGGCGACCCCGTCGCAGAGGTAGGAACACCGGCTCAGCACCGTCGCGAGCCGTGAGCCCCGCACGGCCAGGCGCTCGACCAGACCGCCCACGGTGGTGCCGGGACGCACCACCACCGTTTCCGCCTCGGCCCCCGCCGA
>NZ_LZIZ01000215.1:0-8122 GCF_001666915.1 Mycobacterium sp. E3339
GGCGTGCATGGTGTCGATGCTTACCGTAATCCCCTCTGCCACAAGCTCTTTGACGACGGGGATCACCCGGGACGTCTCGACCTGGGAGTCGATCCGGGTGGCGCCGGGCCTGGTCGACTCCCCACCGACATCGACGATGTCCGCGCCGTCGGCCGCCAGCGCCAGACCGTGCGCCACCGCGTTAGAAGTATCGAGATAGCGGCCACCATCGGAGAACGAGTCGTCAGTGACGTTCAGGACTCCCATAACCTGCACAGGCGCCGGCTCACTTACGCAGGATGAGGTCGAGCGCTTCCGCTCGAGACGCCGCGTTGCTCTTGAACTGTCCGCGCACCGCCGACGTGGTGGTGACCGCGCCGGGCTTGCGTACGCCGCGCATGGCCATGCACAGGTGCTCGGCCTCGATCACGACGATCACGCCCCGCGGATTGAGTTTCTTCATCAGCGCGTCGGCGATCTGGCTGGTGAGCCGTTCCTGCACCTGCGGCCGCTTGGCGTAGAGGTCGACCAGTCGCGCGATTTTCGACAGCCCGGTGACCCGGCCGTCGGAGCCGGGGATGTAACCGACGTGGGCCACCCCGTGGAACGACACCAGGTGGTGTTCACACGTGGAATACAGCGGGATCTCCTTGACCAGCACCAGTTCGTCGTGTTCTTCGTCGAACATGGTGTTGAGCACGCTGTCGGGATCGGTGTAGAGCCCGGCGAACATCTCGCGGTAGGCGCGGGCGACGCGGGCCGGCGTCTCCCGCAGGCCGTGCCGGTCGGGGTCCTCCCCGATGGCGTACAGCAACTCCCGGACCGCGGCCTCGGCGCGCTCCTGGTCGAACACCCGGATAGGGGGATCGGCGGTGTCCGGCCCCAAATCCGTCAAGGCCATCGA
This sequence comes from Mycobacterium sp. E3339, assembly GCF_001666915.1. Classification (NCBI taxonomy): domain Bacteria; kingdom Bacillati; phylum Actinomycetota; class Actinomycetes; order Mycobacteriales; family Mycobacteriaceae; genus Mycobacterium; species Mycobacterium sp. E3339. The sequence goes on from NZ_LZIZ01000215.1 coordinate 884, forward strand.
ATCCTCCGTTCGTCAGCCGTGGGCCGGTGGGTTGGACCGGCTCACGTCGTCGTCCTGCTGGTCGGGAGACTTCCCGCCGGCCGGGTTGGGCAGGCTCGGCGGCGGGTAGGGCGGATACGGCGGGTAGGGGGGCTGCGCCTGACCCTGCGGGTGGCCGGGCTGGCCTTGATAACCCGGGTGGTGCCCCGCCGGCTGCGGAAAGTAAGGCTGCTGTGGGGCCTGCGGCGGCGGATACCAGTAATTCGGCTGCTGGTCCGGCGGCGGCCACCCCGGTGCGTGCCAGCCCGCCGGCGCGCCGTAGTCCGGCTGGGTGGGAGCATGCGGCGCGCCCGGGCGGTGGCCGGCCCCTTGCGAGCCCTGAGAACCGTTGCCGCCGTTGTTGTTTCGCTCGGCCTCCGCTCGCGCGGCCGCGGCCTCGCTGGCGCGCGCGATGGCGGCCTTGAACGCCGGCTCGGGGACCGGCGGCGGCCACGGCTCGCCACGCTCCATCGCCAGCTCGCCGGGTGTCTTGATCGGCGGCTTGTCGGACGGGATGCGGCCACCGAAGTCGTCGAACATGGTGAGCCGGGGCCGCTTTTCGACGTCGGCGAAGATGCCCTCCAGTTCGGCCCGGTGCAGGGTTTCCTTTTCCAGCAGCTGTCCGGCCAACGTGTCGAGCACGTCCCGGTATTCGGTGAGGATCTCCCACGCCTCGGTGTGGGCCGCCTCGATCAGCTTGCGGATTTCGTCGTCGATGTCGCGGGCGACCTCGTGGGAGTAGTCGGCCTGGGTCCCCATGGTGCGGCCCAGGAACGGGTCGCCGTGTTCGGTGCCGTACTTGACCGCGCCCAGCTTGGAACTCATCCCGAATTCGGTGACCATCGCGCGGGCCACCTTGGTCGCCTGCTCGATGTCGGACACCGCGCCGGTCGTCGGCTCCCGGAAGACCAGTTCCTCGGCGGCGCGGCCGCCCATGGCGAACACCAGCTGCGCGACCATCTCCGAGCGGGTACGCAGGCCCTTGTCTTCCTCGGGCACCGCCACCGCGTGGCCCCCGGTGCGTCCCCGCGCCAGGATCGTCACCTTGTAGATCGGCTCGATGTCCGGCATCGCCCAGGCGGCCAGGGTGTGGCCGCCCTCGTGGTAGGCGGTGATCTTCTTTTCCTGCTCGCTGATGATCCGGCCCTTGCGGCGCGGCCCGCCGATCACCCGGTCCACCGCCTCCTCGAGCGCGGCGCCGGTGATGACGGTGCCGTTCTCCCGGGCGGTCAGCAGGGCCGCCTCGTTGATGACGTTGGCCAGGTCGGCGCCGGTCATGCCGACGGTGCGCTTGGCCAGCCCGTCGAGGTCGGCGTCCGGGGCGATGGGCTTGCCCTTGGAGTGCACCTGCAGCACCGCACGGCGGCCCGCCAGGTCGGGGTTGGACACCGGGATCTGCCGGTCGAAGCGGCCGGGCCGCAGCAGCGCGGGATCGAGGATGTCGGGCCGGTTGGTGGCCGCGATCAGGATGACCCCGGCGCGCGGGTCGAAGCCGTCCATTTCGACCAGCAACTGGTTCAGCGTTTGTTCGCGCTCGTCGTGGCCGCCGCCCAGGCCGGCGCCGCGCTGGCGACCGACGGCGTCGATCTCGTCGACGAAGATGATGCACGGGTTGTTCTGCTTGGCCTGCTCGAACAGGTCGCGCACCCGCGAGGCGCCGACGCCGACGAACATCTCGACGAAGTCCGAGCCGGAGATGGTGAAGAACGGCACGCCGGCTTCCCCGGCCACCGCGCGGGCCAGCAGCGTCTTGCCGGTCCCGGGCGGGCCGTAGAGCAGCACGCCCTTGGGGATCTTGGCGCCCAGCGCCTGATAACGGCCGGGGTTCTGCAGGAAGTCCTTGATCTCGTAGAGCTCTTCGACCGCCTCGTCGACGCCCGCAACGTCGGCGAACGTGGTCTTGGGCATGTCCTTGTTCAGCAGTTTGGCCCGGGATTTGCCGAACCCGAAGCCCATTCGCGCGCCGCCCTGCATGCGGGAGAACATCACGAACAGACCCACCAGCAACAGCAGCGGCAGCACGTAGACCAGCAGCTCGCCCAGGATGCTGCCCTGGTTGACGACCGTGCTGACCTTCGCGTTCTTGGCGCTCAGCGCGTTGAACAGGTCGACCGCGTACCCGCTCGGGTATTTGGTGATGATCTTGTCGGAGTTGTCGGTGTCGTTGTTGCCCTTTTTCAGGGTCAACCGCAGCTGCTGCTCACGGTCGTCGATCTGCGCGTTCTTGACGTTGTCGCCGTTGATCTGCGCCACCGCCACCGACGTGTCGACGGGCTTGTAGCCGCGGGTGTCGTCGCTGAAATAGAAGAACGACCAACCGAGCAGCACCACGACCGCAATCGCCGTGATGCTGCGAATAACGTTTTTCCGGTTCATCAATCATCGGCCTTGCCGGCCAGGTCCTTCCCCGATATTCACGCAGCTAGAAAAGTCCAGGTTACCGCTCGTGGCGATCGCGAGCCCCGGCAGAGCCGGGGCGAAGCGGGTCGCCACCATCTGCACGGTGGCGATCGCGAGCCCCGGCAGAGCCGGGGCGAAGCGGGTCGCCACCGCCTCTCGATACAACGACCGGGGGTTCCCTCCCGCCGGGCCGAGCGTCACGCCAGCGCGACGTTCGGCGGCGGCGGTCACGCCAGCGTGACGTTCGGCGGCCGGCGCGGCGGCCCGACGTCTCGTCATTCGTAGTACCGGGCCTCGATCACGTTGCCATCCGGATCGGCGAAGTAGTACGCCTGCGGCGCCCAACCGCGGGCCCCGAAATTGGGGCCGAGCCGCGCGCCGGTGTCCACGCCCTCCGCCTGCAGGCGTTGGTCCAGCGCGTCGTATTCGGACTTCGACAGCGCAAGGCAGACGTGGTTCACCGGGTGTCCGGCGCTGCCGTCGACCCGCGTCAGGGACTCGGTACCGGCGGCACCTGCAACCGGCATCAGGTCGATGATCGAGTCCTCGCACACCCGCACGCTCGGGAAGGGCGCGTCGCCGGCCTCGAACTCGGCGAACCGGACCGGAGCCAATCCGACCACCCGCGTATAGAAATCCATCGCGACGCGCGGATCCTTCGTCCACAGGACGACGTGGTCGAGCCGCCTCATCGGGTCCACCTGCTTCCAAGAAATGCGCGGGCTTTACGGCGATATCTACCAGCCGAGCAAAGCTGTTGGAATGCTATTCGCAATCAGCGCGAATACTTCTCAGCCCCGCAGGGGTTGTGCTTTGGTGGCATGGTGCTCAAATCAACCGAACGGTTAGTGGAGACCAACGGTGTGCGGCTGCGGGTGATCGAGGCGGGCGAACGCGGCGCACCCGTGGTGATTTTGGCCCACGGATTTCCCGAGCTGGCCTACTCGTGGCGCTACCAGATACCGGTGCTCGCCGAGGCCGGCTACCACGTGCTGGCCCCGGATCAACGCGGCTACGGCGGCTCGTCTTGTCCCGACCCCATCGAGGCTTACGACATTCACCACCTCACCGCCGACCTGGTCGGCCTGCTCGACGACGTCGGGGCCGAACGGGCCGTCTGGATCGGGCACGACTGGGGCGCCGCCGTCGTGTGGAACGCCCCGTTGCTGCACCCGGATCGGGTCGCGGCCGTCGCCGCGCTCAGCGTGCCGGTGACGCCGCGCCCGCACGTGGCGCCGACGGAGGCCTGGCGCAAGATGTTTGGCGAGAACTTCTTCTACATCCTGTACTTTCAGGAGCCCGGCGTGGCCGACGCCGAATTGAACGCCGATCCCGCCCGGGTGATGCGACGCATGATGGGCAGCCTGCGCGCCGACGGCAAGGATGCACTGGTGCGGATGGCCACCCCCGGCCCGGAAGGCTTCCTCGAGCGGCTGCCCGAACCCGACGGGCTGCCGGATTGGATAAGTCAGGACGAGCTCGACCACTACATCGCCGAATTCACCCGTACCGGGTTCACCGGCGGCCTGAACTGGTACCGCAATTTCGACCGCAACTGGGAGACCACTCCCGAGCTGGACGGTGTGAAGATCTCGGTCCCGTGTTTGTTCATCGGCGGGACGGCCGATCCCGTCCTGTCGTTCACTCGCGCCGACCGCGCCGCCGACGCGATCACCGGCCCCTACCGCCAGGTGATGATCGACGACGCGGGGCACTGGTTGCAGCAGGAAAGGCCGGACGAGGTGAACGCTGCCCTGTTGGACTTCCTCAACGGATTGGAGTTGCGATGAGCGCCCCGCTGCGCTTCGGTGTCTTCATCACACCGTTTCACCCGATTGGCCAATCGCCAACGGTCGCTTTGGAATACGACATGGACCGGGTGGTCGCGCTGGACCGGCTCGGGTTCGACGAGGCCTGGTTCGGCGAACACCACTCCGGTGGCTACGAGCTGATCGCCTGCCCCGAGGTGTTCATCGCCGCCGCGGCCGAGCGGACCAAACACATCCGACTGGGTACCGGGGTGGTCTCGCTGCCCTACCACCATCCGCTGATGGTGGCCGACCGCTGGGTGCTGCTCGATCACCTCACCCGCGGCCGGGTGATGTTTGGCACCGGCCCGGGCGCCTTGCCGTCGGATGCCTACATGATGGGCATCGACCCGGTCGATCAACGGCACATGATGCAGGAGTCGCTGGAAGCGATCCTCGCGCTGTTCCGTGCCGGACCCACCGAGCGAATCGACCGCCACACCGACTGGTTCACGCTGCGTGAGGCGCAGCTGCACATCCGGCCCTACACCTGGCCCTACCCCGAAATCTCCACGGCAGCAATGATTTCGCCTTCCGGTCCGCGGCTGGCGGGCGCGCTGGGGACGTCGCTGTTGTCTCTGTCGATGTCGGTGCCCGGCGGCTACGCCGCCCTCGAAACCACCTGGGACGTGGTGCGCGAGCAGGCCGACAAAGCCGGACGGGCCGAGCCGGATCGGGCCGACTGGCGCGTTCTGAGCATCATGCACATCGCGGACAGCCGGGAAAAGGCGATCGACGACTGCACCTACGGCCTGCAGGATTTCGCCAACTACTTCGGCGCGGCCGGGTTCGTCCCGCTGGCCAACACCGTCGACGGCGCCCAGACACCGCACGAGTTCGTCGAGGACTACGCGGCCAAGGGCAATTGCTGCATCGGAACCCCCGACGACGCGATCACCCACATCGAGGACTTGCTCGAACGCTCAGGCGGTTTCGGCACACTGCTGATGCTGGGCCACGACTGGGCCTCCCCCGAGGCGACCTATCACTGCTACGACCTGATGGCGCGCAAGGTGATCCCCCACTTCAAGGGACAACTCGAAGCGTCGCGTTCGTCGCACGACTGGGCCAAGGGCAACCGCGACCAGTTGATCGGCCGGGCGGGTGAGGCCGTGGTGAAGGCCATCACCGAGCACGTCGACGAACAGAAGGGGGTGAAAAGCTAGTGCGCGCCGCGGTATTGCGCGACGGCCGGATGGTCTACCGCGACGACGTAGTGGAGCCCGTGCCCGAGGCCGGTCAGGTGCTCGTCGGCGTGCGGGCCTGCGGCATCTGCGGCTCCGACCTACATTTCGCCGCGCACGGCGCACAGGTGCTGGAAATGACCGACCGGGTGGCCGGCGGCAAGGGCGGCATGCACGTCGACCTGAGCCACGACATCTTCATGGGCCACGAGTTCAGCGCCGAGGTGCTCGAGGCCGGGCCCGATACCGAAACCCACCCGCCGGGAACGCTGGTCACCTCCCTTCCGATACTGCTGTCCGCCAAGGGCGTTGAGCCCATCGTCTACAGCAACAGCACCATCGGCGGCTACGCCGAACGCATGCTGCTCTCGGCGCCGCTGCTGCTGCCCGTCCCCAACGGCCTGGACTTCAAACATGCCGCCCTGACCGAACCCATGGCGGTCGGGCTGCACGCCGTCAACAAGTCGAACATCGCCCCCGGCGAGACCGCCCTGGTAATCGGATGCGGCCCGATCGGCATCGCCATCATCGCGGCGCTGCGGGCTCGTGGCGTCGAAAACATTGTGGCGTCTGACTTTTCGCCGAAGCGCCGGGAACTCGCCACCGCCATGGGCGCGCATCAGACGCTGGATGCGGCGCAGGGCTCGCCGTTCGACTCCGTCAAACCCGCCGTGGTGTTCGAGGCGGTCGGAGTGCCCGGGGTGATCGACGACGTCCTGCTTCGGGCGCGGTCCGGCACCCGCCTGGTGGTCGCGGGCGTGTGCATGCAGCCCGACACCGTGCATCCCTTCTTCGCGATCGCCAAAGAGATCAACGTCCAGTTCGTGCTCGCCTATACCCCGGAAGAATTCACCGATTCGCTTCGGGCCCTGGCCGACGGTGACATCGACGTGAGCCCGCTGATCACCGGGGAGGTCGGCCTGGACGGGGTCGGCGCCGCCTTTGACGACCTCGCCGACCCCGAGCGACACTGCAAGGTTTTGGTCACCCCTTAGCCGCTAAGCCCAACTCGACCCGACGGCGCTGTCGGTGCCCGCCATGTTGCTGCCGGCGGTTTGCACGTTCTGCCCGTGGGCGTTGGCCTGCTCGTAGATCACCTGGAAGTTGCGGCCCAACTGAATGATGAACTCCTGGCACGCCGCCGAACCGGCACCGCCCCAAAAGTCCCCGGCGGCAAGCACATCGCGGACGATGGCCTGGTGCTCGGCCTCCAAAGACGCGGCTTGCGCGCGGATCAAGGCACCGTGGGCGTCGACATCGCCGAACTGGTAGTTGATGGTCATCGTTGTACGTCTCCTGTTTGTAGGGTGGGCTAGCTGCCCAGGATCTGCTGCGAGGCCTGCTCTTGCTGCTCGTAGTTGTTCGCGTCGCGGACCAGTCCGTCGCGCACACCGTGGAGCATGTTGACGATGTTGCGGAAGGCGTGGTTGACCTGACCCATGGTGTCGTACGACGTCGCCTGCGCCTGACCGCTCCAGCCCGAACCCGCGATGTTCATCGAGGACGCCCACATCTTGCGAGCCTCGTCCTCAACGGTCTGGGCGTGCACCTCAAAGCGGCCCGCCATCGCCCGCATCTCGTGCGGGTCGGTCATGAATCGTGCTGTCATTGCTTGTCTCCTTCGAAAACGGTTGTCAGTTATGGATTTTGGTCAATGGTGCGTCGAGTTTTTTTCTCCCCTTCCGTCATCCGACCAGCTGCGGCAATACGCTGACGCGAGCCGGCACCACGGCGCCGAATCCGCGCATCTCCATGCCGCCAACCTGCCCCGCCGGGATGCCGCGCGGGGCGACCATCGGCGCGCCAGCACCGGCCAAGGGCGCGGCGGC